>JALOMN010000208.1 GCA_025455445.1 Cyclobacteriaceae bacterium | reverse complement strand
ATCCAGAATATTTACAGCGTGTTCCTCCTGAATTAAGAGAAGCGGCAATTATTAAAGCAGGTACACCTGTTGATAGCAAAGAAGCAATAATGAATTCACCTGTAACTGTAACATTAAACTAAGAGGGGATAATAACATGGCGAACGTTGATTTACACGCTCAAACAGAAACTCATCATCATGCTGACCATGCTCATGAAGAGCATCACCATGGAAACTTCTGGACTAACTATGTATTTAGCGAGGATCATAAAGTAATCGCGAAGCAATTCCTGATTACTGGTATGGCCTGGGCACTTATAGGTGGTATTCTTTCCGTGCTATTCCGCTTGCAGCTCGGCTTTCCGGATGCTGACTTATCATGGTTAAGGCCTATATTGGGCGGTTGGTTAACACCTGAAGGAAAAATTGACCCCGAATTTTACCTTGCTTTAGTAACTATGCACGGTACCATTATGGTGTTCTTTGTGCTTACAGCTGGTTTGAGTGGTACCTTCAGTAATTTCCTGATTCCACTTCAGATAGGAGCTAGAGATATGGCCAGTGGCTTCATGAACATGTTATCTTACTGGTTCTTCTTTGTGTCCAGTGTAATCATGTTTATCTCATTGTTCATTTCTACCGGTCCTGCTTCTGGTGGATGGGTTATTTATCCTCCGCTAAGTGCCTTGCCACAAGCTATGCAAGGGTCAGGCTTAGGTATGACACTCTGGTTGGTGGCTATGGCAATCTTTATTGCGAGTTCATTATTGGGTAGCATTAACTACATCACCACGGTAATAAACATGCGCACGCAAGGCATGTCATTTACCAAATTGCCTTTAACAATCTGGGCGTTCTTCTTCACCGCAATCATTGGTGTGCTTTCATTCCCTGTACTATTTGCAGCAGCCCTTTTATTGATTTTTGATCGCAGTTTCGGAACTAGCTTCTATCTGTCTGATATCTACATGGTATTACCTCTGAAATTATCGCCACTAATTCCAGAAAGCCAATCTTCGGATACAAGGCCATGGTGGGTTCTATGTTATTCATCGCTATTTTATCATTCGTAGTTTGGGCGCACCATATGTTTGTAACAGGTATGAATCCTTTCCTGGGTACCATCTTTACCGTGTTAACACTGATTATTGCTGTGCCCTCTGCAGTTAAAATATTTAACTACGTAACTACTCTGTGGAAAGGAAATATTCGGTTTACACCAGCAATGTTGTTTTCCATAGGTCTGGTATCTTTCTTCCTTACAGGAGGTATCACGGGTATATTCCTGGGTAACTCAGCAATTGATATTCAGTTGCATGATACTTATTTTGTAGTAGCTCACTTTCACCTGGTAATGGGTAGTGCTTCATTCTTTGGAATGGTGGCAGGTGTATATCATTGGTTCCCTAAAATGTTTGGAAGAATGATGGACGATAGACTCGGTTACATACACTTCTGGTTTACATTCGTGGGTGTGTATCTGGTATTCTTCCCAATGCACTATATCGGTATTGCTGGCTTCCCTAGAAGATATTACAGCTGGACAAACTTTGAAACTTTCAGCGGATTTGCCGACCTGAATATGTTGGTGAGTATATCTGCGGTATTAACTCTCGCGGCACAATTCATTTTCTTATTCAACTTTATCTATAGCATCTTCAGAGGAAAATCAGCACCTGCTAATCCGTGGAATTCAAATACACTTGAGTGGACTACTCCTCGTAATCCTGGTCATGGTAACTGGCCTGGTGAAATACCAACTGTGTACCGCTGGCCTTATGATTATAGCAAGCCTGGGGCTAAAGAGGATTTTATCCCTCAGCATATTCCATATTCTGAAACGCCAGAATCTAATTTGCCGCATGAGAATGAGCTGGTGAAATTAGAAGTCAATGATGGTTCAGCTATTGTAGTTGAAGGAAAAAAACATTAATCACTCCTTTATTAAGTGAGTGCTCCAGCGACCAGAGGTTTTTACAAGCTATGCCTGTCAACTCTGGTCGCTGTTTATTTTTTAATTCTGGTTGGAGGTATCGTCCGGACAACGGGAAGTGGAATGGGATGTCCAGATTGGCCAAAGTGCTTTGGTGAATGGATCCCGCCTACAACAGTTTCACAGTTGCCTGAAAATTACAAGGAGGAGTACTCACAACTACGTGAAAAGAAAAACAAGAAGTTTGCTGCGATGCTTTCTGCTATTGGAATGAAGGAATCTGCTTCTCAGATTATTAATGATAAGTCAATTCTTGAAGAAGCTGACTTTAATCCTTTAAAAACTTATATCGAATATATAAACCGACTGATAGGAGTAGTTATTGGTTTATTGATTGTAGCATTATTTTTCCGGTCACTTTCATTTCGCAAATCGAATCCCAGTTTTGTATGGATTTCATTTGCCACATTGATAGGAGTGATCTTGCAAGGATGGTTTGGTTCTATTGTGGTGTCCACCAACCTAACCTCATGGACGATAACCATACACATGTTTTTGGCACTGGTAATTGTAGCTCTTTTGGTTTACCTGCTTCATATTGTATCGAATCCGGTGAAAATAAAGGTTAACCCATATATCAGGATACTCGCCTTAGCAGGTATAGTGCTACTGGCAATTCAGGTATTTTTAGGCACGGAAGTCCGCACTGCAATCGACAGGATTGCAGCTACTATGCAGCCCAGGGCTAACTGGATAAGCTCAGCAGGAGCAGATTTCATCATACATCGTTCATTTTCGTGGTTGGTCTTACTGGTTAATTTGGGGGTTCTTCTTGCGATCAGAAAAACTACCTCGATTAATCCTTTAACCATAACCCTGACCCTGTTAATTTTGTTGTCAGTATTGACCGGGGCAGGCATGGCATACTTTTCAATGCCGGCATTTTTGCAACCATTGCATTTGTTGATTGTAACAATGACTTGTGGTACCCAGTTTTTGCTTCTTTTTAGATTAGAAACGATACGTGAAACAGCTTAGAAGAATTAGATGACTCCAGAAATTCAAACGATCTCAACAATACATGCTTTTGGTTTAAAGGCCCGGGCTTATGTTGAACTATTAAAAGCAAGGTTATCCTTATTGGTAGCTTTTTCATGCGCCTTCGGTTATGCGCTGGCAATGCGTGGTAACGTAAATTTTGAAACACTTGCTATGCTCGTAACGGGTGGCTTTCTATTATCGGGGGCATCGGTAGGCATAAACCAAATCATTGAAGTGGAGCTTGATAAAGTAATGTCTCGTACATGTAACAGACCATTACCAACCGGCCGTCTCACAGTGAACGAGACAATCATTTTCATTTCAATCATTTTTGTCTTGAGTATTCTCATTCTGGCATTTTATACAAACCTGCTCACGGTATTGCTTTCAGTGGTATCGATGCTTCTTTACAGTTTTGTTTACACGCCATTAAAACGTGTAGGGCCGATAGCAGTATTTGTTGGGGCAATCCCGGGTGCTCTTCCTCCACTGATTGGTTGGGTTGCTGCCTCCGGAGCAATCACGTATGAATCATTGATAATCTTTGGAATACAATTCATTTGGCAATTTCCTCACTTCTGGGCTATTGCATGGGTAGCCGATGAAGATTATAAAAAGGCAGGTTTTAAGTTATTGCCTTCTGGTGGCGGCAAAGATTTGAATACTGCAATTCAGATCATGATTTATACCTTATTTCTTATTCCTCTGGGTTTATTACCCGCTACGTTTGGAATTACAGGTTTATACTCAGCCATCGTTGCAACAGTATGTGGTGTAGCTTTTTTAGCACAGACTTTTTCGCTTATGAAAACAGGTAGCAGGCAGTCAGCGTTAAGAATAATGTTTGGATCATTTTTGTATTTGCCAATTGTGCAGATAGCCTATTTAATGGATATACTTTAAACGAGATAATTATGGAGAATTTTATTGCGGGGGATTTAAAGATAGTAGAAGAGCCTCAAAAAACGTTGGCCATGAATCCGAAGAAATTCGCGATGTGGCTTTTTATAGGAAGTGTTGTAATGCTTTTTGCATCACTCACTTCAGCATATATTGTAAGGCAGGCCGAAGGCAATTGGTTGTATTTTGATTTGCCAACGGTTTTTACAGTTTCAACAGTTGTGATTATGGTCAGCAGTTTAACCATGCAATTGGCCTATTGGTCAGCAAAGAAAAACAATCTGACTCAGGTAAAATTATTGGTAACTGCAACGTTTCTGCTTGCTGTTGTTTTCCTTGTACTTCAATTTGAAGGTTGGAAAGATTTGGTAGCAGCTAATGTGTATCTGGTCGGAAACCCATCAGGTTCATTTCTATATGTAATTACCGGATTACATGGCCTTCACATTATTAGCGCAATCCTATTCCTGATGCTCGTATTTTTCTCAGCCGTTCGTAATAAAATCCATTCAAAAAGTCTTCTTCAGATAGAATTGTGCACAACTTATTGGCATTTTTTGGGAGGACTTTGGCTATATTTGTTCATCTTTTTATTATTGTACCGATAATTTATTTAACCCTAATTTATGGCACATAGTACAGCCGCAACCGTATCAGGAAAAAGTGTTTGGGATGGAGGGACAGAACCCATGGGCGCCAGTTATGGCAAACTCATGATGTGGTTCTTCCTGCTTTCTGATGCATTTACTTTTTCTGGATTATTGATTACTTATGGATTGGTCCGCTCTTCGCACCCCACATTTGCAGGGTTGCCTGATGCATTTATATTCTCTACAGAATATTGGCCGATCCCTGAAAAGGTTTTTGAAGCGGTTCCATTCCTTCACGGCTATTCTTTGCCATTGGTGTTTGTGGGTATCATGACTTTTATACTCATCATGAGTAGTGTTACCATGGTGTTGGCAGTAGAAGCCGGTCACAGAATGGATCGCAGAGCAGTTGAAAAGTGGATGTTATGGACTATCATTGGTGGACTTACCTTCTTAGGTTGCCAGGCATGGGAGTGGACGCACTTTATTGTGGGTACCGATTCTCCAACTTTGGTAAAAGATTTTGTTAATGGTCAGTGGATTACAAAAGAAGTTACAGGAGCTTCATTAAAGATAAATCAATATGGTCCTCAGCCTTTTGCTGATTTCTTCTTCTTTATTACAGGCTTTCACGGATTCCACGTATTCAGTGGAGTAATGCTAAACTTTTTGATTTATTATAATACAGTAACCGGTGTGTATGAACGCAGAGGACATTATGAAATGGTGGAGAAGGTGGGTTTGTATTGGCACTTTGTAGATTTAGTTTGGGTATTCGTGTTTACATTCTTTTACCTCGTATAATATATTAACACTATGGCACATCATTCAAATGAACCTAAGGTAACTGTATTACCTCCTGACAAAGAGAAGATAAAACACTTATGGAAAGTAGCCGGCATATTGGGGGCGATTGGCAATAACGGGCGGGGTGTCACCGGCGTCAACTGGCGGTCGTCGCTGATGTCGCTGAAGTTCCTGGACGACAGCAACCAGGGGCTGATCTCCAGCGCGGTCGAGGCGGTGAACTACGCCACGATGATGCGTGCGGACGGGGGCGAGAACGTGCGGGTGCTGAACGCCAGTTGGGGCCAATCGGGCGGCGCCCTCCCGGAGTTGCAGGC
>JALOMN010000207.1 GCA_025455445.1 Cyclobacteriaceae bacterium | reverse complement strand
TTTTCTGAGTACTACCGGTGATGTATTTAATGAAGCGCAGCAGAATAGCTTCAAGCGATTTATCCAATCGGGCGGAGGTTATGTGGGTATTCATGCAGCGGCTGATACCGAATATGATTGGTGGTGGTATGGAAAATTAGTGGGCGCTTATTTTAAAAGCCATCCGCAAATACAGGAAGCCAAATTCAAAAAAATAAAACCGTTTGGTAAGGGCATTAACTTACCCGATGAGTGGATCCGTACGGACGAATTATACAACTACAAAAAAATCTCAGAAGATATTGAGGTATTGTATAAACTCGATGAAACCTCTTATCAGGGTGGCGAGAATGGCGACAACCATCCGATAGCATGGTATCATGATTTTGAAGGTGGACGTTCATTCTATACAGGCATGGGGCATACCAATGAATCATTTGCAGACCCGATGTTTTTAGATCACGTCTATCAGGGAATTCTCTATGCGATAGGAGAGGGCAAACCTGATTGGAGTAAGGCGAGAGAAAAGAAATTGCCTGAAACCAATCGATTTACAAAAGTAGTATTGGGTTATAATTTTGATGAGCCTACCGAGATGGACATCATGCCGGATGGAAGAATTATTTTTATCGAACGCAAAGGGGCAGTAAAACTGTACGATCCTAAAAAGGATACCATCACTGTGATTAATAACTTTAATGTAGCTACAAAATTTGAAGACGGAATGCTGGGCATCACGCATGACCCGGGTTTTGAGAAAAATAAGTGGCTCTATATTTATTATTCGCATCCTGAAAAATCTGCCAATGTACTATCGCGTTTTGTGTTTGATGGTGAAAAAGTAGATCAGGCATCTGAAATACAAATGCTGGAAGTTGCCACGCAACGTCTCAACTGCTGCCATACAGGAGGTTCGTTAACATTCGGTCCTGATGGAAATCTTTACTTGTCAACAGGCGATAATACCAGCCCGTTCGAGTCCGATGGATTTAGTCCTGCCGATGAGAGACCAAATCGCAGTTCATTTGATGCACAGAGTTCATCTTCCAACACCAACGACTTGCGTGGCGAAAGGTGAAGAAAAAACACGCCCTGAAATTTATGTAATGGGTAATCGCAACCCCTACCGAATTTCAATCGATCAGAAGACCGGCTTTTTATATTGGGGTGAGGTTGGCCCCGATGCGGGCAATGACAGTGAGACCCGCGGCCCTCGTGGTTATGATGAATTAAACCAGGCACAAAAGGCAGGATATTTCGGCTGGCCTTTATTTGTAGGTGGAAATTATCCGTATGCGAAATATGATTTTGATAAAAAGATTGTGGGTGCTAAACACGATCCAAACAAACCCATCAACTCTTCGCCTCATAATACAGGAAAGACGGAATTGCCTCCGGTAAGTCCGCCATTTATCTGGTATCCATATGCAGAGTCGCCCGACTTCCCACTCATGAAAACCGGTGGTCGTAATGCCATGGCAGGCCCGATCTTTTATTCAGAAAATTATAAAGGTAAAGCCACTGCTTTTCCGGATTATTTTGATGGTAAGTTGATCATCTATGACTGGATGCGCAACTGGATGCGATTGGTTTCGATGAATGATAAAGGCGCTATTATGGACATTGAGCCATTTATGGAAGGCACTCAATTCAATAACATAATTGATATGGCTTTTGGACCCGATGGAAAATTGTACACACTGGAATATGGTACTGCCTGGTTCAAACAAAATATGGATGCACGCTTGTCGCGGATTGATTTCAATGGTGGCAACCGACCACCACAAGTAGTGTTAAAAGCAGATAAACTTTCTGGTGCAATACCTTTGCAGGTGAATATCTCCGCGCAGGAAAGTACTGATCCGGATGGCGATGCAGTTACCTATGAAATGGCGATTAAAGGAGAGGTGGTTAAATCCAACAACGCACAATTCGCATATACCTTCGATAAGCCCGGTATTTACCGGCCTAAGATTACCGCCACTGACAAAAACGGATCTACCTCTTCTGCGGAGTTAACAATCGTGGCAGGTAATGAACCACCCGTTATTGACATCGCGATTGATGGAAATTCAACTCATTTCTTACCCGGTGGATTTGTAAACTATAAAGTGACAGTTACCGATAAGGAAGATGGTTCTACTGTAGACGGAAAAATTCCGCCCGGAAAAGTATTGGTAACGATGGATTTTCATCCGCAGGGTTTTGACATGACTAAGATTGCGCAAGGCCATCAACGTGGTGAACTGCCGGGTAAGTTGCTGATTGCCGAAAGTGATTGTAAATCATGCCACATGGTTGACGAGAAATCTGCAGGACCTGCATATCGCGAAGTGGCTAAACGTTATATCAAAGAAGTTCGTGCAGTGGAGGTGTTAAGTGATAAAGTGTTGAAAGGTGGCTCCGGTAACTGGGGAGAAGTAGCGATGGCTGCGCATCCACAACTCACCAAAGCACAGGCTGTGCAAATGATAGAGTATATCTTATCATTAGCCAACGAAGAAAAAGTGGTGAGCTTGCCATTGAGTGGTAAGACAAATTTTGCAGCGATTCCACCTCCGGGCCCGCTGCCAACTGCTGCCTATGTGCTTACGGCAACGTATGAAGATAACGGTGCCAATGGAATGCCTTCTCTTTCTACGACCAAACAGTTTATGTTAAAATCTCCTATGCTTAATACGGCAGATGCAACTGATTTGAATGGTGGCTTAAGGAAATCAAGTGCGGCCGGTTATAACTTTCTTGAAAACATCAAGCACGGATCATCTGCAACATATAAACAAGTTGATTTGACAAATGTGGGCATGTTGAACTTTGTGGTGATAGAAATGGGCAATTCGAAAGGAGGCGAAATGGAAGTAAGGCTGGATTCTGCTGAAGGTGCGCTGTTAGGTACGGTGAGTTTTTTAAATGCACCTAAGATGGAAGTTCAAAGTGGAATTTTCATGAGGCCGTCTGGTGTTGCTATAAAGCCTGTAAAAGGCAAGCACGATGTGGTGCTTAAATTTAAAAATGAAAAAGCAGGTGAAGAGAATTTGTTCTCTCTGGTACAATTTATTTTAGGTAAATAACACTTTAACCGAAACACTATGGAACGTAGAAAATTTATTCAAACGTCATCTTTGGCAGTAGTTGGAATGATGGCATTGCCCTCCTTACTTAAAGCCGGTCAGTTTAAAAATTCTGTTGGCCTTCAGCTTTATACCTTACGTCAGGTGATTATGAAAGATGTAAAGGGAACATTAAAGGCTGTAGCCGATATGGGTTACACGCAGGCTGAAACATATGGATATAATAATGGTAAACTCTTTGGTATGACTGTAAAAGAGTTTGGCGATTATATGAAGAGTATTGGCATGAAAACAATAAGCGGTCACTATGGAATTGAATTGACGACCAACAATTGGGAAAAATCCTGTGAAGACGCAAAATCGCTTGGGCAGAAGTATGTGGTAGTACCCTGGCTCGATAAAAAATACTATTCCTCATTGGATGAATTAAAGAAAACCTGTGAAACATTAAATAAGGCAGGTGAGGTTGCAAAAAAATATGATTTGCAGTTTGGTTATCATAATCACGCTTTTGAACTAGAACAAGTGGAAGGTCAGGTGATGATGGATTTTATGCTTGGGCAACTTGACCCTAAATTGGTAACATGGGAGATGGATATTTATTGGATAGTGCGGGGTGGCTCTGATCCCGTTAAGTATTTTGAAAAATACCCTGGAAGATTCCAGTTGTGGCATGTGAAAGACATGGATAAAGTGAATCCTGAAAATAATGCTGATGTGGGCACAGGCTCAATTGATTTTAAAAACCTTTTTGCAAAAGCAGAACAAGCAGGTTTAAAGGACTTCTTTGTGGAGCAAGAGAGCTATCCTTCCACACCAATGGAAAGCACTAAAAACTGTGTCAATTATCTGAAGACGATCTTATAATTACTCAAAATGCCTCTTTACTTTTGCGTCATCTAAAGTGAAGGGGCATTTGTGTTTTTAGTTATGACAAAGTATATCCGGTTTATCATCTTATTTTCTCTCTCAATATCTGCCTACAGCCAGAATATTACCCAGGGATTTTACGGTAGTGTAAAGGATGCATGGACGCAAAAGCCGGTTGCGCTGGCAAACGTAACATTGTTTACCAATGGACAATTCGTAAAAGGTGCCGTCAGTGATTCGCTAGGTGCTTTTATAATTAATGAGTTAGCTCCTGGAAGATATAAATTAGTTGTATCCTATACCGGATATCAATCTTACGAGAGTGAAATACTCATCATTTCCGGAAAATCACTTCGACTAGGGTTGTTATTGGAAGAATCGAAAAAAGTGTTGGAGGAAGTAGTAGTAATTCCACCTTCAGTTTCCATGGCAAACACCACCACCATACCAATTGAAAAAGCATTGCGTGTACCTGCCAATTTTTTCGATCCTGTACGCATGCTCACTTCTTATCCCGGTGTGGTAACTGGTAATGATCAGAGTAATGCCATAATTGTGAAAGGCTATTCACCCAATGCCATTAACTGGCGTTTGCAAGGACTTGATATCCTTAACCCAAACCACCTTGCCAATGCAGGTACGTTTAGCGATAAACCCAATGCTAATGGTGGAGGAGTAAATGTGTTGAGTGCACAATTGTTAGATCGCACGGACTTTTATTCAGGGGCATTGCCGGTGCAATATGGTAATGCGTTATCTGGTAGTATGGATATGACATTAAGACCGGGCAATTCAGATAGAATGCAATATACTGCGCAAGCAAGTTTGATTGGGTTGGATGTAGCCGCTGAGGGACCCTTGAGTAAATCAAGTAAAAGTTCTTTCCTTGCGAACTACCGTTACTCAACCGTGGGATTGCTTTCTGAAATGGGTGTGGATTTCGGTGGAGAGAAAATTAATTTTCAGGATTTTTCATTTCACCTTAATGTGCCGGGTAAAAAGGGTGGAAATCTTTCCATGTTTGGATTTGGCGGGTTAAGTTCTAATCAATTTGCAGCCAAACCTGAAGATGAATGGGAAACAGAGAAGGATCGATACACTATTGATTTTACCGGCAATGTGGCTGGAGTAGGAATTGTAAACCAGTTTAAACCTGGTTGGGCTACAGTTACCACAGGTATCTCGTTTTCTGCTCAGAATCAAGAGAGAGAATCGCAGGGGACAATGGTATCGTATCCAACTATTTTCAGAGAATCATACTCCTCTAAACAGCAACTTTTTTCAGCATTTGTAAAGGGTATTAAAAAGCTTAATACTGCTGGTTTTGTTGAATCTGGCATACGTGTAAATTATACTCAACATGATTTGGATGTTTTATCTGTAAATCAATTCTATATTGATATACTTGGAAATGTAAATGGCACTGTATCCGGATTACTATGGCAGCCTTATTTCGCCTGGTCGCAACAGGTTGGAAAATTCAATCTTGGTGCCGGACTTCGCTACATGTATTTTACTTATAACGAATCTGCTGCTCTTGAACCACGCGTAAATATTGCACGCGCATGGAACAATAATACGATTACACTGGCTTATAGCCTGGTAAGCCAGACACAACAAACTCAGACTTATCTTTCGAATGTTGATAACAACAATCTTTCATTTACTAAAAGCAACCAGTTTTCATTGGAGTTGCGCAAGAAATTGGCAGGCGACTTAAGTGTTGTGTCATCGCTTTATTATCAT
>JALOMN010000206.1 GCA_025455445.1 Cyclobacteriaceae bacterium | reverse complement strand
ATAAATGCAACCGAAGTATAACCTGTGGTGAGCACCGCGCCTATCGTGAAAATAACACCCAGCCATGCGCAGATTTTCAACGCAGTAGATTGCGTCATATATTTTGGAATGGCAATAATGCCCACGATATAACCAATAAGCATAAAGGCCAATGTAGCCTGTGTAAAGTATCGGGCAGTAGCTAATTCTATACCCAATGATTTTCCATAACTGATAATGGTATCTCCGGCAAGCACTTCAACCCCCACGTATAAGAACAACGTAATTACACCTAATACTAAATGAGGATATTGAAACACACTTGTTTTTCCTACATGCGCTGCATCCTGACTTTCGCCTTCACCACTGTCATCAATGTCAGGAAGCGTAGAGAATAAGATGGCCACCGCCAGGAACACCAGCACACCGGCAATAATCATATAGGGAACAATCACACGACTTGCCAATTCATCCAGTGTAGCATTCTTGGTTGCTTCATCCATTGTTTTCAGACTGGCCTCTAAGGCATCGGCATCATTTAATGCAATGTATCCGAAAATTAATCCGGCAAGAATACCGGCAACTTTATTACAAATACCCATGATGCTGATTCGCGTTGCTGCGCTTTCTATCGGTCCGATGATAGTAGCATAAGGATTAGAAGCAGTTTGCAATAACGCAAGGCCGGTTCCGATGATAAATAATCCCACAAGAAACATATCAAAGTTGCGGGCTTCCGCAGCAGGCACAAATAAAATTGCTCCTGCCGCCATAATAAAAAGACCTACCGACATACCCTTTTTATAGCCAGTCTTTTTAAGTACGTAAGAGGATGGAATAGCCATTACCGTATAGGCAATAAAAAATGCAGTGGCCACCAGGTATGATTGAAAATCGGTCTGCAGTTCGCAGGCGATTTTCAGGTAGGGAATCAAGGTGCCGTTTATCCAGGTAACAAAACCGAAAATGAAGAACAAAATACCAATAATGGTAATAGACATCAGGTAGCTGGAGGGGCGTGTTTGGGTCATAGGTGAACGGGTTAGGCTTTATGAGGTAATGTTATAATTTTGCACACTTTAATTAACAGGTAATTACTCATTTTTAATTAATCGAAGCAAATTGAAAAAGGATCAAAAACTATCATTGTTAGTAATGGCAGCCGGAATGGGCAGTCGGTATGGAGGAATCAAGCAGATTGATGGCTTCGGCCCGAATGGTGAAACTATTATGGATTACTCACTTTATGATGCCATTCGCTCAGGATTTGAAAGAATTGTGTTCATCGTGCGTGATGAAATAAAAGATACGGTAAAAGAAATATTCCAACCCAAACTGGAAGGCAAGGCAGAAGTACATTACGTGGTGCAATCGCTGGATAAATTCGTTCCCGCAAAATTTCAACCAGTAGATCGAAAAAAACCCTGGGGTACCACGCATGCCATGTTGTGCGGTAAGGAAGTGATTGATGGTCCGTTTGCCGTAATCAATGCCGATGATTTTTATGGCAAAGAAGCATTTGAAACACTGGCAAAATTTTTTAAAGATGCACCACCTCAGCATCACGCGATGGTGGGCTATACACTTAAAAATGTGTTGTCAGAATACGGCAGTGTGTCACGCGGGGTTGCTTCACGCGATGCAGACGGGTTTCTGAAAGACATGAAAGAGCACACTGTAATTGTGCGCGAAGGCGAGAAAATTATTTCTAAGAACGAAGGCAACATGGAGCTGGATGCGGAAGTACCCGTATCGATGAACTGCTGGGGCTTTCAGGCCGATGCATTTGATCTTACTGAAAAGATGTTCGTAGAGTTTGTAGAAAAAAATTATCAGAATCCTTCGGCAGAGTTTTATATCGCTCTGATGGTAACAGAACTCATCAATCGCGGGTTGGGCAAAGTGCATATACTGCCCGGTGGTAAAACATGGTTTGGTGTTACGTATAAAGAAGACAAAGACGAGGTATCGAAAAAAATAAAAGAGCTGGTGAATCAAGGAGTGTACCCTTCTAAGTTGTGGTAAGCTATGTCAATTCCAGCATCCATACTTTCAGCATTTAATTTATCAGACCAGGCTGTTTTTAATCCCATCGGCTCAGGTCATATTCATCAGACATTTCTGGTGGAGGATAAGAAGAAGTATGTATTGCAACGAATTAATATTAATGTCTTTACGGATCCAGAAGCAATTGCTACGAACAATCGCATCGCGGCTGATTTCCTGACAGTGCATCATCCGGAATATTTATTTCTTACCGCGTTGCGTGATAAAAACGGAAATGAATTGGTGTATGCCGAAGATGGTTTTCCGTGGCGTTTATATCCATTAATTGAAAATACACTCACGGTAGATGTATTGACTTCCTCGCAGGAAGCATATGAAGCCGCTGTCGGTTTTGCACGACTGGCAAAAAATCTGAATGATGTAGATTGTAAATTATTTAAACCCACCTTGGATCGCTTTCAGGATTTAGGGTGGCGCTACAAACAATTTGAAGATGCGCTGGCTCATGCCAGGCCTGAAATAGTTGCCCTTGCAGAGGAACAAATTAACCAGGCAAAATTTTTTCATTTTCTGGTAGAGGAATATAATTCTTTAATTGCCAGTAGAAGTTTAAAGGAGCGCATCACGCACAACGACACCAAAATCAACAACATACTTTTTGATAAGAATACGAAGAAGGCAGTGTGTGTGATTGATTTGGATACACTGATGCCCGGTTATTTTATTTATGATCTGGGCGACATGGTGCGCACCTGTGTGAGCCCGGTGAGCGAAGAGGAAAAAGACATTACCAAAATTGCCTTCCGCAAAGAAATGTATGATGCCATTATTGAAGGCTATCTTTCTGAAATGAACAACTATATGTCAGCAGAAGAAAAGAAAGCGATACCGTTTGCCGGAAAAATGATGACTTACATTATGGCGCTTCGTTTTTTGGCGGATTTTCTCAGAGGCAACACCTATTATCACATCACCTATCCCGATCAAAACCTGGTAAGGGCACGAAATCAACTTACCTTCTTGGCCATACTTTGTAAACATACGTAGGCTTACCGCTCACACGATTTTACGAATTTATTAAAATGAATTTTTAGTTATTTACCATTAAACTGAAACCATATGTTTAGACAAATTATTACCATACTGCTGCTGGCGTTATCGCTACAGGCTTTTGCACAGCGTGATCCGGTTGTTGATAAATATGCGACCACCATTACATCGGCTGACTTAAAAGCCAACTTATCGATTATTGCTTCTGATGCGATGGAAGGAAGAGAAACCGGTAAGCGCGGACAAAAAATGGCTGCCGCATTTATCTCATTTACATTTCAGGAGTTGGGTTTAACAGCGCCTGTGAATGGTGGCTATTACCAAAGTGTTCCGCTCTATAGCCTCGGGGCGCCTGACGTTTCCTTGAAACTAGGCAACACCGTAATTGGTGCCGATGACTTTGCCTTTTCCGGTGCCGTGGAGACCAACGGTGAAGTAACGATGCCTTTGATATTTGTGGGTAAAGGCTCCAAAGAAGAAATTGAAAAGGTACAGGTTGCGGATAAAGCGGCAGTCTTGATTTTAGAAGGCAATGCTTCGATGAACAATAACCCTGCGATTGTTTTATTACGAGAGAAAGGAGCCAAAGCAATTTTTACAGTGCTTCCACAGGAAGAAGATTTTTTGAGGATGGTAGCACGCGCCAAAAACTTTTCAGGTGGAAGACTCATGCTCACGAAACCATCTCCTCAAACTGCTACTGCGGGAATATTTTTCGTTTCATACAATACCGTGGCAAAAGCATTTAACACTACGGTGGTGAAACTTGATAAGGCAATTGCTGATAAGAAAATCGATAAAATAAAACCTGCCACAGCAGCCTTTTCAATTAAGCAACAAATTGCTGAAGTGAAATCAGAAAACGTATTGGGTTACCTGGAAGGAACGGATAAGAAAGACGAAGTAGTAGTAATCACCGCGCATTATGATCACATCGGAATTTCACCACGTGCAGAAGGTGATAAAATAAATAATGGTGCAGATGATGATGGCTCAGGTACGGTGGCCGTGCTCGCGATGGCCAAAGCATTTGTGCAGGCTAAGAAGGAAGGCAAAGGCCCGCGCAGAAGTATTTTATTTATGACTGTAACCGGTGAAGAAAAGGGACTGCTCGGTTCACAGTTTTATACAGACAACCCGGTTTATTCTCTCGATAATACCGTGGTGAATTTAAATATTGATATGATTGGCCGCAGCGATCCGCAGCATAAAACCAGTGCTCCTTATGTATATGTGATTGGTTCTGATAAACTTTCTTCAGAATTGCACACGCTGAGTGAAAATGTAAATAAGACGTATCATAACCTCGTGTTTGATTACACCTATAATGATCAGAATCATCCTGACAGATTGTACTATCGCTCTGACCATTGGAATTTTGCAAAGAAGAATATACCCATCATTTTCTACTTTGATGGCATTCATGAAGATTATCACAAAGTGAGTGATGAAGTTGATAAAATTGAATTCGACTTGCTTACCAAGCGGACTCAAACTGTTTTTTATACTGCCTGGGAAATCGCCAACCGCGCAAATAGAGTTGCGGTTGACAAGAAATAGCATCAACAATGATGAGGCTGTCTCA
>JALOMN010000205.1 GCA_025455445.1 Cyclobacteriaceae bacterium | reverse complement strand
GGGCGCGTGCTCATGCAATACAAACGAAATACCATTCGCCCTCAAAAAATCCTCCACATGTATCATATCATCGGGTTTTATGTCTTCAATCATTTTCGAATGCAATAGTGTCCTCCTGTTTCATGACTTTTTCTTATAGGCTGACTTACTTTGAAACAATAGAACAGAAATGATTGACAAACAGTTTAGGAGGTATTGAAATACGCATCATTACACACGCACCGTTTACTAGTAAGTCATTATCTTTAATTGTAATTAAGACAAGGCTATCATGAAATCCATCCGTTATGTTTTTGGTCCCATTCTCCTTTTAGTCGCCCTGTTTGTAAACGTTGCTGCACAAGCTCAACATGATAAAGATGAAATTCTACAGCTAAGAAACGCTTACAATACAGCCTTAAAAAACTACGACCATGAATTAAGTCTTTCCTTTCTGACAGACGGAGTGCTTTCCACCATCAGCAATGGTACGCTGATTCAGGGGAAACAAAACCTCAGAGAATATATTCGAAACAACTCAGGCACTAAAATGTATTGGGTGCGAACGCCAAAAGAAATTGATGTCAATACAGTTCTTGGTCTGGCCTGGGAAACCGGAACCTGGAAAGGATATGCAGACGGGTCGGATGAAAAATCAGTGACCGGTGGAAAATATTCTGCTCAATGGATAAAAGTAAATGGAACCTGGAAAGTTAACTCTGAGCTTTTTGTTAAGCTGGAATAATAAAGTTCCGCATTGCTGATGGGTAAACTACTTTCTGGCAACTACACCCAGAGCTTTTTGCAGTCGTAGCCGTGCCAACATATATTGATATAGGCCATTTAGGTAATTGGTTTGTGCCGTAAGCATGACATACTCCGAGTTTTTTGCCTCCACCGGAAGAATCGTTCCTGCCTCCAGGCGCACAAGGTCTGTCTTTAGAATTTCCTTTGCGATGGTGTAGTTTTCCAAAGCAAGGGTGTAATTACTCTCGGCATTTTCATAATCCCACTGCGCGGATTGTATTTCATAACTGATTTGTTGCGTTAACTGTATGAGGTTGTTATTGCTTTGCTCAATGCGATATTCAAACTCCTGTTTATTTCTTTGTTTCAGCAGACCATCAAAAACCGGAATCTCTACTCTCATGCCCAGGTAATTAAAGGGCGACCAGAATTTTCCATCCGTAGGATCAAATGTGTTATTGAATTGCTGCAGCGTGTAATTGCCAAACAACGAAACGGTGGGCCAATAAGAAGCTCTTTGCTTGCTTTTACTCAATTCATAAATCGCTAGCTGCTGACGTTCGGTGCGTATCTCTACACGATTGGCAACACTCGATTCAGCAATGGAAGGAACAGCCAAATCACTCTTTTCAGTAAGTTCAGTAAGTTCAATCGTTGCCGTTAAAGGCAAGTTAAGTTCATTGGCTAAATAGCGAATCGCCAACTGATATTGGCTGGAGTCATTACGACTACTTTGCCAGGCTGTGCGTTCATCCAGTTTTTCCTTATCGAGATCGATCTTGAGTTTGGTGCCGCTGTTGAATTGTGTTTGTCCGCGTAGAAATTTATCGTGTGCTACCTGATAGTTAAGCTGCGATGTTTCCCACTTAACTTTTTTGAATGCCGCATCCCAATATGCTTCACTGATACTGAGAATAGCATCGGTTTCATTCTTCTCCAGATTTAATCTCTCGAGCGCTGTGCGGGCACTATTGATTTTTTTATCATATCGTATGTTGGGATTGAAAATGTTCTGATTTGCATTTAATGCAAAGACATTATAATACCTCGTTCCAAACTGTGCACGAATAGGATCGGAGGAAGCACTCCCTCCTGCAGCTTCCGGACTGATCACCTGCGTTTGCAATTGTGTGTTCACGCGGGCATCAAAACTGGCCGTCACCTGCGGAAGATTTTTTGTGCGCGTTTTCGCTTCTTCATTCTCAGCAAGGTTCACCGAGAGTTGCTGATTCTTTAGCGCGATCTTATTCTTTAATCCGGCTTCGATCGCTTCTGATAATGAAAGTTTATATTCCTGCGCCTGAGCAGAAATAATCAGCACGATGCTGAACAATAGTGTAGTTAGTAACTTCATATAAAAATGGATTAGCCGCGAAAAACCGCAGCAGGTTCAAGTTTTGAAATTCGGGTGATGGCAAAGAAACTACCGGCAACGGCAATAAATAAAGTAACGAGAAACATTGCCACTTTCATCCACAAAGGAAATGAGAAGTACGTGCCGGCCTGGGCTACGCCATATCGAAAGCCTTCCACAAAGGAGTAGCCGATGATAAAACCAATCACTGAAAAGATGGAGGCTTGTGTCAATATTAAATTTCTCACATATCCGTTGGTGGCACCGATGGCTTTCAGGGTTCCATAATCGCGGATGCGATCAATGGCTGCGGAGTAAAGTGTCAAACCAATAATGACAAAGCCGGAGATGAGCGCGAATACTATCAGCGTGCCTACCGATAATGCAATGCCGCTTGATTTTAATACCGTTAACACGGTTTCACTGGTAAATTCCTTTGCATCCCATGCACGAACTTCTTTAATCGCACCATTGATATTACTCACCACCTGGGCCGTTGATAAATTACGATCCTGTTCGACTAAAAACGCGCTTACCCGATTGGTTGAAAATCCAGTCAACGCCCGGGCTCGTTCCAGCGTGGTGAACGCATACACTCCTCCAAAGCTGCGAACACCGCGTGTTTGTCCAGCGATGTATACTTTCTTTCCATTCACTTCAAAGTAATCGCCTATCTGCGCATCCCCCAGATTTTTCTGATCAAAATATTCTGTGATGATGGCTCCCTCCGGAATCATATCTTCCTTATTTCCATTGGTAAGATTCCACGGCCCACCTTTAAAGCCGGGAGCCTGACTGCCGATGAGTTGCACACCAAATGTTTTTCCGTTTTCAAAACGGGCCGATGCACCAGAGATCACCCAGGGATATGCACGCTTTACACCGGGTATACTTTCCAACTCCTTTCCAATGCGTATATCCAGCGGAGCTAATGCATTTACGTTCGTGGTGGTTTCATCTACTACCCAAATGAATTGTTGATTGTTGCGCACCAGGCTGCCCATGGCATTGGTAAGAAAAATAAAAATGCCCAGCTGCTGGCCGATGAGAAAAATTGAAATGACTGCACCGGCAAGCGCACCGATTGATTTGGGTTTATCGAAGAGTATAAATTTGAAGGCGATGCGCAGCATGACTTAGTTTAATTCAATTACACATTCCACTCTGCTGCCGATAAGCAACTTCGCTTCCGGATTGATCTTCACCCTGACTTCCCTCACTCTTCGGTCTTCCAGGTTGCTGGCATTATCCGAGAACAATGATTTCTTTTTCAAGTAAGGAGAGATGATGAACACATCACCATTAGCAAGTATGGTTGAATCGCCTTGCGGACGAATGGTGGCGCGCTGACCCACTTTCAAACGGTCGGCAAAAAGCTCATCAATTTCAGTAATCGCAACTAATCCGCCTTTGGGGGCAAACTCACCCAACACGGTAGCGGTACTCACATAGTTACCTATTTTAGCATCGATGGAAAGTATGGTTCCATCCACTGCCGCACGAATATGTTTTCGATTGAGTAGCGATTGATAATAATTAACATCGGCTTGAAGTTCTGCTTTCTTCGCTATTTGTTGTTGCAGATTGGCATTAGCGGATAATTTTTGTTGCGTTACATTATCAAGCGCAAAGCGACTGTCATCCAGTTGCTGTTGAGTGGCTGCATTACCATTAAAAAGTTTTTGCGTTCGCTCAAAATTAGTTTTGGCATTTTGAAGCTGTACATCCAGCGAGCCTGCGGTGGCTTGTTGACTTTCAATTATAGATTGTTGAGTGCGGAGTTTACTCTGCGCCTGGTTTACTTGTGCCACTTCTACTTCATCTGAAAGACTAAATAATAATTCACCTTTCTTCACTTGCTGACTTACCTGCACGTGAATGTTTTTTACCACACCTGCACTTTCTGTGGTGAGCTGCACAATACGTTCAGCCGGCTCGATGGAGGCAATGCCAATCACCACATCTACCTTTAGCCTATCGGCTGACACGGGTGGCGTAATTTTTTCTTCTTCCTTTTTGCCTCCACAGGCGAAGAAGAGAAGAGCTACAATCCCCAGATAAAATTTATTTCTCATAATCAATGTCCTGTAAAATCTTTTACTTCCTGTACCATTCCATTATTTACTTCTACAATACGATGTGCATAAGGCTTGAGCCGCGGGTCGTGTGTTACTACCACAACTGATTTACCCTCATCGGCCAGCTGTCGTAATTCTTCCATGACCACGATCAGCGACTTGCTATCCAAAGCTGCTGTTGGCTCATCGCACAATACAATTTTTGGATTAGTTACCAATGCGCGGGCAATAGCAATTCGCTGTTGTTGTCCCCCTGAAAGTTGTTTGGGTAAACTTTTCTTGCGGTCCTGCATACCTACCATTTCAAGAGCTGTTTGTGTGCGTTGTTTTGCTTCGCTGCGCGATACATTCTGTAGAAGAAGAGGCATCATTACATTGTCTTCAGCTGTAAGTGGCGACCATTACATTGTCTTCAGCTGTAAGTGGCGACAGCAGGTTAAAGTTTTGAAAGACAAAGCCAATCGAGTTGAGGCGAAGGGCCGCTTTTTGATTCTGTGACAAGGAATTGATTTCCTGCCCATCTACCCAAAGCGTGCCGGTGGAAGGATAGATTACACAACCGATCAGAGAGAGCAAGGTGGTTTTACCTGATCCTGAAGGACCAATGATGAGCGTAAGTTCACCTTCGTTCAGTGTAAAAGTAGTTTTCTCCAGGGCCACAATGGTTTGGTCACCTACCTGGTATTGTTTACTTACATTTTCAAGTTTGGCGATCATCTAACTAAAAAGGCTAGGGTAATTACGGATTAACCATTTTATACTAAGATAGTTTTTGTCTAGCAAAAA
>JALOMN010000204.1 GCA_025455445.1 Cyclobacteriaceae bacterium | reverse complement strand
ACTGGCGATCAGCAACTTCGGCTCGTTGCGCCGCCTGCCCGCCGTCGGCCTGAACCCGTAGGTCGCCATGTCACGCGGCATGCTCGTGTTGATCCTTCTTCTCTCATATAATTTTGTTGAAATCTGCATGCCAATGGATTTAAGATAATCAAGCCATTGGGTCAATCGCCCACCTTTTAAATCATTCGTGAGATGAGTTGCCTTTTCTTTAAAAGATTTGTAAAGTGGTTTTCCGTGGGTCTCTTCTGAAAAGTCAATCCTGTACTTTTGATTGCTTTCTGTTCCTCCTTCCAGCGTAATCCACAAATCAAATCGTTTCTCGGCCTCGTTAACCAGAGCCAGTGCGCAACGATCAATACATTCCGGCCGATTTCCTTGCTGAAGTGCTCGAAACTGATCGAATAAAAGACTTACTGCAGATAGCAAGTCATTGCTCTTATGCATAGCCATTGTTTTGGCCCTGATTCTTTCCAAGCCCAATTGAATTTCTGATTCGCGCATCTGGACTTCTGCTTTTTGCAGATCGAGAAAACGCTGGTAGGCCTGATTAAAGGCTCCGGCCATTTTTGTTACAATGGTTTTTGTGTCATCCGTAGGAGGGGTTGTCAGATCTACTGCTAAGATTCCTTTCGACAGGCGTGCTGCTGGACTCCATTGGTGTGTCAACTTTCCGGAATCAATGGCGTTTTGAAAAAGCACGGCCATCTCAGGGAAAATTTCTTTCATTTCTCCAACTGCCTTTTCTAAGGATTCCTTTGGAAAGTCAAGGACAAAATAATCCCGGGAAGATTCTCTCCAGATTTCAACCCATCCGCCAAGAATGGGATATTTTTTTGCATCGTACGTAAATGAATAACTGTCGGGATCGCTGATACTTCCTGGACTTGACATGTCCCAGACTGTCACGATATCATTAGCATCCACCAGGTAAATACTGGTGCCGGTAAGTCCATCAACATTTAGTTTATTAAGTTGATTAAGCAATTCCTGAGTAACATTTCTTAAATCTACAGTGCGGTGCATGGCCATGGATTGGGCCCTTACCCTTTCAACGGCTGCTTCAATCTGTGCTTCTCTTGTCTGTGCTTCTGCTTTTTGCAGATCTTTAAATCTTCTGTAAGCCAAATCAAAAACCTGTGCCGAGCGTTTTTGCAGTTCAATAGCATCGTTAGCGGGCGCTTTGGATGTTACCATTAATAACGCACCACCAGTGAATTTCGAAAAATGATAAAATCGTTTTTCTTTTGTAGTCCCACTTTTTTTCATGGCGGCATGTACTTCGGGCGCCAACTTAAAAAGTATTTTATACCACTCCGCTTGTTCTGTTCCGCTTACTTCAATCGTATAATCGGTTGCTTTACTTTTAAATTTTTGAACAAATATTTTTGCTATGGCACATGATTTTTTGGGGATTTTAAAGAAACCGAACGTGATGTTGCTTTTTAAGTCGCTACTCAAGCGGAAAGCTCTCCAGGAAAAAATATTGTTAGCATCTTCTTCATACAAATGCACAGCAGAGGTTTCTAATTCAGGCTGGCCGAGATAACCCATTTGCTCCCGCATTACTTTAGCCACTTCAGTAAATTCATCAGACCTGTGCATAGCCAATGCCCTTGCTCTTATTCGTTCCAGTGCGGCTTCAATCTTTGCTTCTCTTGTCTGTGCTTCAGCTTTTTGGAGATCGCTGAACCGCTTATAAGCAAATGAAAACACGGCTGTGGCTCGCTGTAACAAATCCCAACTCTCCTGGGAGATTTCTCCGGGCGAGGCCGCACCCATAAAACCATTAGAGAATTTCACTAAGTGATAGGTTCGTTCTGGAATTTCAAGACCATAATATCCTTTCAATACAGACGATTTACCTGCGCAATAGTTGATCCACTGTTTACGGTTTTCACCCTTCATCACAATGGAAACGCGCGTCTCTTTGGAGTAAAAAAACTTTTTCATTTGACGGCCAACCCAGGTTTCATCCAGGCGCAACGTCATGTGGTCGGTGACAAGTTTTTTATTTTTGCCACGCACATCTTTGATGGCGTACCAGCACTCAGTAGTTTCGTTTTCGTTCACGATATAGATAGAACTCGTTTCCAGTTCTTCCACACCGAGTGCACCCATTTCCTTGCGCAGCACTTCGGATACCGCGACTAGTTCTTCACTTTTTTGCATCGCCATAGTGCCGGCACGTACTCTTTCCAATGCCAGTTCTATTTGTGCTTCTCTGGCTTGTTCCTCAGCCAGTGATATATCCGTATATCGTTGATAAGCAATTTCAAAAACATTTCTAAAACGCTTCAGCGTCTGTACCTGCACCTCCGGAATCGTTTTAAGTGTTGAAATTCCAATTGAACCGTTGCCAATAGAATAGAAATAGTAATGAATTGCGCTTGCCTTTCTAAGTTTTATGTCCGTCTTCTCCCCATTCAACTCACGGAACCGGATGAAGTTCCTCAATTTCGTGCCACTCAGAGAAACAGGCGCGAAGGCGTCTCGTGTTTTTCTAACCTGCTTTATGAAGTTTTCAATTACCGGGTGACTGTCATTTTTAAAAAATGTAGTACTCGATCCTGCCTCACCAGAAAAATCATAATTCAGAAAGGATGTATTGGCATCATCATACACATTGATCATTGAATTTCTGAGTTCGCTGAAGCCGAGTTTTTGGAGTTCGGTGTACAGACTCTCACAGATTTTTAACATATCCTCTGGTTTGCGCATAGCCATTGCTACGGTGCGAACCCTTTCCAGTGAAGACTCAATTTCCAGTTCACGGTTTTTGCTTTCCAGCTCTACCGTTCTTCTCTTTACAGCTTCGCGCAGCTCCAGATTTTCCTTTTCTATTTTTTCGGTAGCAAGTTGCTGGCCTTCTTCCGTGCGATGGTCGGGAAAAGAAGCGTGTTGATGCACGGCTTTCCAACCTCCATCGATGTGTTTTACAATACAAGAAATCCGGACATGCCCGTAAAACGTCCACCCGTTTCCGGTAAGCACATACAGGTCGCATTCTTCACGAACGATAACACTATTCGCGTCCAACGGTTGTATGCTAATATTTCTGTTACGCAGTTCAGCCTTGCCACGCATCTCATCGGCTGTAGCAGTATAAAATTTCACTGCATCCTTCTTGCTAAAGAATACCTCTCCATTGGCCGATCCGAAAATACTAAAGTCATCTACCAGATAGGAAGAAAGCTTTTCCATATTGGCTGAGAGATTGGATTCCCATAATTCGTAATACGCCTTGAGTAATTCTGCTTCTATTTGCTTTGTTAGTTTGCTTTTCAAAGCAATTGACTTTTTTGGTGCTACTGAAGACTTCCGTTTGGCTGGCACTTTCTTTTTGGCAGGCATTGGTGATATTTTCTTCTTTACTTTCTTCACTTTTAAATTAGCAGTTTTATTTCGAGAGGCAGTTGATCTCTTCATCTTAATCCGGGTAGAGGTGGTGCGGTTCTAATTAGCATCGCTGTTATAGCAGGCATCCACCTGGTTATATTTATAGTTACTAAAGACAGTTGTTAACCCCGGATTGTCAGTATCATTGGAAGCCGGGCTTATTTTTGAAAGATAAATATATTACTGCGCTTTTCAGAATTAAATTAAAGCGCATTTGCGAAATGCAGAGGTATTATATTCCCCAAAGAATAAATGATTGAATTTTCTATTGCTACCAAACTTTCGCTTCACTTCAGGCATCTACAACACCTGTTTCCGATAGCAGAACGTATGTGAATTATAATTGAATTGTAAATGGATTCTCAATCAATAAAGTGTAAATTTAAATGTACGAACTGTGGCATTGCGTGTGCTCAATATCTGCGCAGTGAAATTTTATGAAAGTTCATTTTTACACGATACTGGTAGTGCTTTCATTTCTGCAAATGAAGACTGCAGGCGCACAGGAATCTATATTGGATGCAGGTATACGTATACAAAAGACTGTTGGTCTTTATTGGGAGAATGGATTTTCATTTCAATATTCACACAAGCATCTGAAACCCGACCAATTTTATTTTGGTATAACCTATGTTACGAGCCGGCTTGGTTCGGCCATCAATTCAAATGCTATCAAACAAGATAATTATTTGGTAAATGCCTCCTGGTATTTTAAGTCAAAGCACAAAGTGCGTATGTTGGGTCGATTAAACGTGGGTTATTTTGTAGCGGATTATGAAGACGACATTTTTAACGAACTGCAGAATACTTCTTTCATTATGTCGCCTGAGTTAGGGGTGGTTTTGGTAACAAACTCACCAATTAAAGTGAACCTATCAATGGGGTATAATCTTTTCACCGGCAATGGTCAGGATGGTGCAGGCACGTTATACCCGATGTATTTTCAAACTACTGTGTCATGGAATCTGCTAAAGCGATAAAAGGATTTTTACTGAGCCTGCTGATGCTAATTGTTTCAGCATGTGATACCACACCTGATATTACAGATCAGATGCTGGATAGTAAATTTATTTATGATCCCTCACTCAATAATCCAGCTGATTACCTGATCAGCTATTCCAATCCAACGCCTACTGCAGCAGAAGCTGCACAGCCTGTTTTTATTGCCGTGCACGGGTATAGTGCTTCTACCTTTGAGTGGGAAGAATTCAGAACCTGGTCTCGAAATACA
>JALOMN010000203.1 GCA_025455445.1 Cyclobacteriaceae bacterium | reverse complement strand
TTCAAAAATAATATATAGTCCTTCTGCTCTTTTATATAAAGTGCATGGCTCAAGTGGTTGGCGATAGCGAATGCGTGCTAGGTAATCCCTTTGCTCACCCACTGCCAGTTTCAAATCATCGCGGATCCAATGTTCATCTGCGTTAGGAATAAAAAGTCCTTTACGATAAAGACCAGGATGATCATCCCCCATGCCTGTATAAATAATATTTTTATCGGTATCGGTTCCTATAACAAACAGAGGCTTTTCAAATCCGCCAATGTGTAACCCTCTCCGTTGGCCAATGGTATAAAAATGTGCGCCATTATGTTCACCCACTACTTCGCCATATTCTGGTTGCAAGGTATAGGGAGTGGTCTGTCCAACCAGATCGTTTTCTTTAAATCCGTTTTTAAATGTATTTGCAGAAGCATCTACTTCAATTACTTTTCCTTTCTTAGGCTCTAAGCGCTGTTGCAGAAAATCAGGTAAGTGCACTTTGCCCACGAAGCACAAGCCCTGAGAATCTTTTTTTTCAGCAGTCGTTAATCCAATCTTTTTAGCGATACTTCTCACTTCTGGTTTTACTAATTCACCAATGGGAAACAATGCTTTTGATAATTGTGATTGGGTAAGTTGACAAAGAAAATAGCTTTGATCTTTATTCGGGTCTTTGCCAGCCAACAATTGATAGACAGTCTTTCCGTTCTTTTGAATTTCTCCTTTTCGGCAATAATGACCTGTTGCTACATAGTCGGCACCTAGTTTCATAGCTGCATCAAGAAATACATCAAACTTAATTTCGCGATTGCACAACACATCAGGGTTTGGTGTTCTGCCGCTTTTATATTCAGCAAACATGTAATCTACAATACGCTCTTTATACTCTTTACTTAGATCAATTGCCTGAAATGGTATGCCCAATTGTTGCGCTACAATCATGGCATCGTTGCTATCATCGAGCCAGGGGCATTCATTGCTAATGGTTACGGAGTCGTCATGCCAGTTTTTCATAAACATGCCTATGACCTCATATCCTTGCTCTTTAAGCAGGTATGCTGCCACGCTTGAGTCTACGCCACCCGATAAACCAACAACAACTCTTTTATTCATATTGCAAAAATCCTAAAACCCAGAACTAATTAACTAAAGCAGAATTCTCTGCTAAAAGTTCATTAATCTTTTGATTAAAATGTTCTTTAAACTGCTCGTAATAGATACCGGTGCCAGGGCCGCTAAAGCCGGTATGAATGTGTTTTACTTTTCCGTCTTTACCAATGAGAATTGTAGTGGGAAATGAAATTATTTTATTAAGTGCCGGCAATGTTTCAGAAGCCTTGTCTTTATCATTTACACCGGCAATCACAAAATCATAATTCACGTTCCATTTTGTTTTCATTTTTAACACCTGAGCTTTTGCATATTCAAAATCATCTTTTCGCTCGTAGGCTAATCCTAAAATTTCTATCCCACGATTTTTATTAGCATCATACCAGGGCGCAAGGAATTTGGTTTCGTCCATGCAATTAGGGCACCAGCTTCCAAAAATCTGCAACACCACAACTTTGTTTTTGAAGCGCTCATCACTAAGACTAACTCTATTTCCATTTAAATCAGGAAAACTGAAATCAAGTGTGCTGTATCCTTCTTTCAAATAAGTGAGTGAAGCGGCATCTGGCAGCGTTGGATTTTCTTTTTTAACACCTACCCAGGTTTCATAGCTTGATTTGCCCGAGAAAAATTCACCGGTTAGAGTATCGCCCGATTTTTTTGCATTGAAAACAAATGCATGATTTCCATCAAACGTACTGAGTTTTAATTCATCATTCACCACATTGCCTTGCAGGTAACGATAATCTCCTGTTGGAGTCAAAAATGTTCCAGTCACACCTTTATCATTTTGTTCGAGAATCGCCACTGCAGGATAAGTATCTTTCTCCGTCTTGAATAGTACTTCGTATTTGCCGGTAAAGTCGATCAATGTAGTTTGATCACGGACAAATAAATATGTTTCGTTAAAGGTAGCAGTGAACGGTAGATTTCCTTCGGGTGCATAATACTTAATGAATGTACCCTTCAATTGAGTGTCATCAATTTTTGCTTTCAGCGCGGCATCAAACACATGAAGCTTCATGGTGACACTATCATTGTTAACGGTTATTTCATCCAGCAGAATTCTTTCATCCGAATTTATCAGGTAGGCAATGTATTTACTGTTTTCTTTTTGTATTTCCATCTGAAACGGAAGTTGTTGCCCTTGTAATTCAATTACACCTCTCCAAATTCCGGTTTTGAGTTCGGTTTGTTTGGTAGTGCAGGCAAGAAGATTGACACCAAGCAGAAACAGTATGATTACTCTCATAATTTTAATTTATATGCACTCTGCAAAAATGCTATAAATGATTCTATTTTCGTTGTTAATTGACTGTTAATTAAATCATTTGAGTATGTTCAAAGAGTTGAAAGTGCTGGAACTGGCATCTGTTTTAGCGGGACCTTCAGTAGGTCAGTTTTTTGCAGAGTTAGGGGCGGAGGTAATAAAGGTGGAAAATAGTAATACCGGAGGTGATGTGACCCGCACGTGGAGGGGGAACGAGGAAATGACGGATGATCGTTCTGCCTATTTCTGTTCGGTGAATTGGGGTAAAAAATCCATAGCAGTTAATCTGAGTACAACGGAAGGTAAACGGATTGTACATAAGCTGGTTGCAAAAAGTGACATCGTGATTGCGAGTTATAAACCTGGCGATGCAGAAAAATTAGGTGTATCATACACACAACTGAAAACCATCAATCAACAATTGATCTATGGACTTATAACAGGATACGGTTCTGATAACGATCGGGTCGGATATGATGCAGTCATTCAGGCAGAGAGTGGATTCATTGATTTGAATGGTGAAAAAAATGGTGAGCCATTAAAAATGCCGGTTGCGTTAATTGATATTCTTGCCGCACATCACTTAAAAGAAGGTTTGTTACTTGCTTTGCTTACACGTGAGCGTACAGGAAAAGGAAGTTGCATAGAAGTGTCTTTGCTGCAGGCTGCGATTTCTTCGCTTGCTAATCAGGCAACTAATTGGCTAGTGGCCAATAAACTTCCTGTTCGGCAGGGTTCATCACACCCTAACATTGCGCCTTATGGCGAATCGTTTATCACCAGGGATGGAAAACGAATCTTGCTCGCGGTGGGTAGTGATCGGCAGTTTTTCGATTTATTGGAAATTGTAGGTTTAGCATCGATGGATCGGTTAGCGATGTTTATGACAAATCCATTACGCGTAAAAAACCGCGAGTTGCTTACTGAACTATTGGCGGAGGCGATTCGAAATTATGATGCAGCTATACTTATGTCTGAAATAAATGCTAAAAAAATACCGGCAGGTATTATTCAAAACATCAAAGAAGTTTTTGAAATGAGAGCAGCAAAGGATTTACTACTAAAAAGTTCTGACTTGATGGGAGTAAGAAATTATGTAGGCATGCACTCTGATCAAATCAGCTTTACAAATACCTTAACACCTCCGCCACATTTTGGTGAGCACACTGATGAAATTATAAATCAACTTGGTCAATAAAATGATTAACCATAAATAAGGTATAATCACCTAATCTGGAAAATTCAGTCGGGACTTAATTGCAATCAGTAGATTAGTAAAATATTCATCAACCATATTAACTACACATGAGTCGTATATTACTTTTGATCATCATTTTTTCGAGTAACCTTGTTTTTGCTCAAACGAAGGATCCTGTTATTGAGAATATTGTTAAAGAAGCAAATGAAAATTCTCAACTGGAAAAACTTGCGCATGAATTAATGGATCAGATTGGTCCTCGATTGGTAGGTTCACCTAAAATGCAGCAAGCACATGATTGGGCTGTTGCTAAATACAGTGCATGGGGCATTACCGCCCGAAATGAAAAGTGGGGTGACTGGCGCGGATGGGAACGAGGCGTGACGCACATTGACATGGCAGCCCCTTGGGTTAAATCACTGGAGGGAACTCAACTGGCCTGGAGCCCGAGCACGGGAGGCAAAACAGTAACCGCTGATGTGATTATTATTCCTGATGTTACAGACTCACTCGCTTTTATAAACTGGTTGCCAAATGCCAAGGGTAAGTTTGTTTTAATTTCTATGAACCAACCAACAGGGCGCCCCGATTACAATTGGGAAGAGTTTGGAACGAAAGAGTCATTTGAAAAAATGAAAGCAATGCGCACTGCACAAACCGATGCATGGAATGAACGAATCAAGAAAACAGGATATAACTCACGCACCTTACCGGTAGCGCTTGAAAAGGCCGGAGCGGTGGGCATTGTAATGAGCAATTGGTCGAGAGGATTTGGGGTTAATAAAATATTCAGTGCGTACACAAAGAAAATTCCTACAGTTGATCTTTCATTGGAGGATTATGGATTGTTATATCGCCTGAGTGAATCTGGCAACACGCCAAAGATCAGTGTGCGTGCGGATTCTAAAGAAAAGGGAATTGTACCTACGTTTAATACCATAGCAGAAATCAAGGGAACTGAAAAGCCAGATGAGTATGTGATGTTGTCAGCTCACTTTGATTCATGGGATGGTGGCACTGGCGCGACCGATAATGGCACCGGCACGATTGTGATGATGGAGGCAATGCGCATTTTGAAAAAGATGTAT
>JALOMN010000202.1 GCA_025455445.1 Cyclobacteriaceae bacterium | reverse complement strand
TGTCAATATAAAATTATCTAAAACAGCTTCACCTATAACCTCTGGCACCACCTGATTAAGGTTAGTCACCGAGTTAACTTCAAAGCCACCTGAAATGAGTTTGACCGTTTCTAGTTTATCAGGTGAATAAGGAGCCACTACCCTTATTTCTTCCCTTGATATTACTTCTGTAATTCTTGCCTCCACACCTCCCAGCAACACGCGATTACCTTGTTTAACCGGAAAGAAATTACTACCCCGTATATAAATTGTATCGCAAAGAATTGGATTCGCTGGACTTAGGGAGGTAATCTCAGGCGCTTTGATCATAAATGTTTTATTTAGAGTCGAACGATTTGATTTTATATCAACGGTAACCTTGGGTTGCACTGCATTTATCAAGTCAGGGATAACCACCTTTAAAGAAGTATCCGTTGCGGCTAACACTTCACTTTCCAGACTTTCAAATTTTACTTTGTTGTCTGCAACCCGATAACTGAAATTCTTTCCATATAACATAATGGTATCGCGCGCTCTTGCTTCCAGTGGAATTGCGTCAAGAAGCGTGGGACCTAAGCTTCCCAAACTAAAAAAGGTCACAATTTTGCCATAGATAACCTTATCATTCGTTTGAATATAACTTCTTACCAGGTATTCTTTATTAGCCTCCAGTGTAGAGTTAATCTTAATAGAGATGAGTTGATTATCCGGTTTGCCGAGCTTTATTAAATCAGCGGTTTCAAGTGTCACAGGATTGTTTTTGGCGGATGACCACACAAATCCGTGTTCGACAATATCTGTTAAATTACCAGAGGTTATTTCAGCATTGAACACCGCACCAAACGAATTAATTTCAGTTGTTTCTAAGGTAGTCACCACCGGGTAGGCACGCTTAATGGTCTCTTCTTCCTGGCAACCCATCACATAAAGAAAAATAAACAAAGAAATAAGTCTCGTTACGTTCATGATCATAAGCGTAATCCAATTGACAATCGAATGGTTTGTAAGGTCAAGTCAATATTATCATTCATAAATGAATAAGACTTGCTGCCGTATGAATAATTGATTTCTGCAAACCCTCGCGATTTTGAAAATAAATTTATCTCAGCACCAATAGAAGCGGTTATCGACAATGGTTCTTTAAAAGCGGGCAACACCTCCACCTCATCAATCGTAACGGTATTTCCGCTTTCTGTTTCAGTCAGCAAAGTTGCCTCTGGGGCAACACTAAAAGGAATTAAAATTCCAGCCTGTCCATATAACAGAAAACGCTGTGCTTTTGCCAAATTATTGAACCGCACCATCAAGGGCGATTGAATGCAAGTATAGTTCAAACGAAATTCATTAATGGTATTTGTTTGTTGCTCGTTACTCAAGCTCGTATAGAAAAACTGCTTTGAGTTATACCACGCACCCATGATTAATGAATAAGATTTATTCTTTAAAGGTGTAAAGATCACATTTAACCCAGTCTGGAAGGATTGCAAATCCTTGATGGTTTGATTATTCAATACACCGGTGGAGTTTGCTGCAGTTAGTGTGGAGTAATCATAACCAGCAAATAGCGCCAACGATACCGTGCGCTCAAATTTACTTATATAAACCCCTGGTTTTGACGAATCAAAACACCCATTATATTCTTTGATTAAATATTTCAAGCTTTCCTCCTCTACAGAAGTAATTGAAATGAGTAACTCAATACCCTTGCAATTATTCAATAAACCGATGATAAACTTTTCATCGGCAAATTCACCTTTGTCGGAAATTATTTCGAATTGATTTCCGCTCTTGGAAATAAAATATCTTTTGAATCCAAACAACAAAGAAGCATAATTGCCTTCTTCTATCAGCTTAAGAAATACGTTCTGGTCTTTACCTTCCCAGAATATCTTCCTGGATAAAAATCTTTCCTGTGAATTATATCCATATTCAGCAATATCCGTGGCTATATAAGTTATTGTTGTATCGGTGTCACTCTCTTTGAAATAGCAAAAAATGTAGGGAGTTAATTCACTTCTTTCCATTTGCTGTATAAGCCCTTTCTTCACTTCACCGGTATTTAACTTAACATATCCTGTGCGGAATAAATCCTGAGCATAGGACAAGTCTATTGAAAAGCTAAGAAGTATGAATAAAATCAGTTTATAGTATCTTGACATACTTTGAATAACGACTTTTTGCTCAGAAAATAAAATGAGATTTAAATATATTCGAAAATTCTATGGGAACATATTTTATGGATGAATCTTTCTGGTTGATTATCACTCTTCGTATTTATTAGTCTGCATTATTTCATAACTCCACCTTAAACACCCATGCATAATTACTAGGATTAGTTGCCGGGGTAAGCACGGGCGGTTGAATTTGAAGATTGCCACCGGCTGCTTTATACATTACTTTCTGTGAAGTACCCAGCATGCTTACTTTCTTAACTTTAGCTACACCATTTACGCTAATAGGCTTCTCAGGAAATTGTGTGCAGATCACATACAAATTAGTACCCTTGCGTGTATAAAATATTTTTGTGCCTGCTGTAACGGTCGGTGCATTGTCCCACGCACGGGTATCATAAATCGCCTCACCATTTACTTTCAACCAATCACCCATATCTTTCAATCGCTGTTGCATAATCACCGGAATGCGACCGTCTGCAGTGGGGCCAATGTTGAGTAAAAGATTTCCGCCACGTGCCACTTTGTCGATGAGTATGTGAATTAACTCCTGCGAAGTGGAATAGTCGGCCAGGTTTTCATTTCGGTTGTAACCAAATGAGCCGCCTATTCCGCGGCATTCTTCCCAGGGGTGATTAATTTTTTGACCTACAGAAGTCTGATCATGCACCAAATCGTATTCTGTGGTATAGATGCCGCCATGCTTGCTGCGTGTTTCCTTTCCCCATCGGTCGTTAACAACTACGTAGTCCTTCACCGGAGAATCATTATAAAGCCAGGCTAAAAATTCGGTGCTCTTCCACGTTTCACTGGGATGATCCCATTCACCATCTGTCCATACTACATCAGGTTGATAGCGCAACACCAAATCCTTCAACTGCGGAATCATGTGTTCATCCACATAACGATTTACATCGCTGCGATAAATTGGATTGAACCACTCGTACAACGAATAATAATAACCCATCCGCAAACCTTTGCTGCGCACTGCCTTTATCAGATCACCCGCCAAATCGCGATGCGGCCCAACATCCATCGCATTCCAGTTCCACGCTTGTGCGCTTGGCCAAAGCGTAAAACCTTCATGATGTTTGGAAGTAAGCACTACATACTTAGCCCCCGACTGCACAAACACATCGGCCCAGGCGGAAGGATCAAACAATTCGGCTTTAAAATCTTTTACAAAATCCTGGTACTTAAAATCGTTGCCATACATCCGTTGATGAAACTCATTAAACATTGGATAGGTTTCTGCCTTAGGATCAAGCGATCTCCACCAATACCACTCTGCATACTTTTCATACACGCTGGCTTTGGTAGGCGCCCAGGCGGGCACAGAAAACAATCCCCAGTGTATGAAGATGCCAAACTTTGAATCTTCAAACCATGCGGGCACCGGCCGGCTGTCAATCGAACTCCAGTTAGCCTCGTATTTTTTTTGTGCGAATGAAACCTGCGCAATGAATAAGAGTACAATTAATATTCTTTTCATAGTAACTACTTTGATTGAATGGATTTCTCACTTTAATCTTCTATTTTAAAGCTACTAAATTTGAATGATGAAAGCATACGTTATTTCTTTATTGATTTTCAGTTCACAATTATCTTTTGCGCAACCAGAATCTGCTGATAAAATGCAGTGGTTTGCCGATGCCAAACTCGGGATTTTTATTCATTGGGGAATTTATTCGGTAGACGGTGTAGATGAATCATGGGCTTTCTATAACAAAAAGATGCCTTATGCCGATTACATGAAACAGCTCAAAGGCTTTACTGCCAAAAACTATCAGCCTGAAGTGTGGGCCAACCTGATCAAAGAATCAGGTGCGCAGTATGCGGTAATCACCACCAAACATCACGATGGTGTTTCACTTTATAACTCCGCTGTAGGCCCTTTAAACGTAGTAAAATCAACTCCTGCAAAGCGAGATCTGTTGAAACCCTTTTATGATGCATTAAGGAAAAATAACATAAAAGCAGGTGCCTATTACTCGCTTATCGACTGGAGTCACATCAACTACCCGGCATTTATGAAAGACAGCAGCCGATATGAAGTATCCAAACAACCACAACGCTGGCAGCAGTTTCAAAAATTTTTCCAGGCACAAATACAGGAAATCAGTTCACTATATAATCCCGATCTATTCTGGTTTGATGGCGATTGGGAACACAGCGCGGAAGAATGGGAAGCGAAAAAGGTACGTGAGCAGATTTTAAAAACAAACCCCAACGCTATCATCAACGGACGCTTGCAGGGCTTTGGAGATTATGCTACGCCCGAACAAAACTTCCCGGTATCAAAACCACCCACACCTTACTGGGAGTTGTGTATGACCACCAACAACAACTGGGGGTATCAACCTGCTGATACAAATTGGAAAACACCGTACGAAATCATCACCATTTTTTCCGATGCAATCAGTTATGGAGGAAATTTATTGCTGGATATCGGCCCAAAGGAAGATGGCACTATACCTGCTGAACAAGTTACCATATTGA
>JALOMN010000009.1 GCA_025455445.1 Cyclobacteriaceae bacterium | reverse complement strand
GAGTAATTATTATACCTTGTATCATATGTTGTCACGTCTGCCACAAAATGACAGATATTCCCGATAAAAGTAACCCTTGTAAAATTCCCCTGGATCATTACATAAAGGACACCGTTTCGTGCAAAACCCCAGATATCATTCCAAAGGCCGAAACCGTAAATAGGCAATACCACGTTGTCTAAATTCTCTGGATTCTCTTGATTTCTAAATTCATATACAGGCAACAATCTGTCTTCAGGCTTCTTCTTGTATTCTGCTGCTATGATAACTGATGCCGCAGTTACACCTTCCTTTACGTTGCCATTGAAATCAATCACTAGCTCCTTTACTCTTTCAGAGTAAATCTTATTGATATCGTCTCCATCCTTGATTTCCATAACAGTAGACAAAATATTCTGCTTTCTTTCAAGCTCAACGTTGGCATCTTGCAACGGTTTAAGACTCTGTGAAGCAAAAGCAAGCAAGCCGCCACACACCACGGTAATGGCAACTGCATAAAGAATAATGTAGAGATTAGACTGTCGCACGTTGTAATCTTCTTTTTTTGTTTGCACTAACTACAAAATAATCAATCAGCGGAGCGAATACATTCATCAAAAGTATCGCCAGCATAATTCCTTCCGGATAAGCAGGATTAAACACACGAATCAACACTGTGAATAATCCGATTAAAAATCCATAAATCCATTTTCCTGTTTCTGTTTGTGTCGCAGTTACCGGGTCAGTAGCCATAAACACTGCGCCAAATGCCAATCCACCAATCACCAGATGATAATGAGCCGGCATCTCTACAAATGCATTTCCGCCAACCAGATTTAGAAACAAGCCCATTGCATATGCGCCTCCGAAAACGCTCACAATAATTTTCCAACTTCCCGAACCAGAGCCAATCAGAATAAGCGCACCTATCAAACACATTAAAGTTGAAGTTTCTCCAATAGAGCCAGGCCGCAAACCTAAAAACAGATTTTGAAGTGTGAATACGCCTTCATTCCAGCCGGCACCAAAACTATTAAATGATGCAACCACATTTTCTCCGGTAGTAGCCGCATCTGCAGCGAGCGATAATGGAGTTGCACCAGAATAACCGGCCACTGTTTGTGCATCGCCAATATATGTCCAAACAGTACCCGAAATATCAGTAGGATAAGCAAAGTATAAGAAGGCACGGGCAGTAAGCGCAATGTTTACTACATTCATTCCGGTACCACCAAAAGCTTCCTTACCAATGATAACCGCAAATGCTGTAGCAACTGCAACTTGCCAAAGAGGAATATCAGGAGGCATCACCAAAGGAATAAGCATTCCTGTTACCAGGTAACCTTCGTTTACAGGGTGTCTTCGTAGTGTGGCAAATACGAATTCAATACCTAAACCCACACCATAAGAAATAATTACGATGGGTATAACCTGAATCGCTCCTACCAGAATTTTGTCACCGAAGGTGGCGCTTGCCTGACCAATTGCCAAAAAGTGCTGATGACCCACATTCCAGATACCGAATAATAAACAAGGTACCATTGCAATGATAACTGTCATCATCAATCGCTTCAAATCAATCGCATCACGAATCTGCGCTCCCTTTATATCATTGGTAGTATTGGGTGCATACAAGAAAGTATCTATTGCTTCATAGGCATAATAATACTTTTCCCACTTCTGGCCCTTTTCAAAATTGTGCTTTACTTTATCAAGCTGATTTCTCAAAAACTTCATTTCAACTGAATTAACTATTTTGAACTAGATCAATTCCTTCTCTAACTATCTGCTGAACCTTATGTTTTGACACATCAACAAATTCACACAACGCAAGGTCTTCTTCAATTACTTCATAAATACCCAGCGCTTCCATTTCATCAATGTCTTCAGCAAGGATACTTTTTAACAAATGGGTTGGTAAAATATCCATAGGGGTTACCTGCTCAAACACACCGGATTGTACGAATGCTCTTGGTTCTCCATGTGTATTGGTATCAATCACTCTTTCTTTATTTGGAGACAGGAATGAAAACAATCCTATCGCTCTTTGTAAGCTTAGCTTATTTTTTCCGGGAGCAATCCATCCAAGAAACTCATAGTAATCACCTTCAGGCAACACAGAGATCTGATGGTCATAAAAACCAACGTGTCCTTCTTTACCGATTGCAACACCCGTAAGAGGATTTCCTGAAATTACACGCACATGGTCATTGTTAAGGTTATTATCAATAAACCTTTTAACAGATGCGCCCGTGTAGGTTTTATAATACTGTGGTTTCTTTACCTCTGAACCTGCCACCGCTACTAAGCGTGAAGCATCGTATACCCCGGTAAGAAATAACTTTCCGATTTGAATTACGCCCAGCGGACTAATCGTCCACACTACATCTCCCTTATTAATAGGGTCGATATGATGAATCTGCACTCCTACGCAACTTGCAGGATGCTGGCCTGAAAATTTATTTAATTCAACACCCTTTGCTTGTGAGAAGGTGGTTGGTATTTCGCTGGAGTTGTGAACATTAACATGTATTGCACCCGAAGTAAACCGTTTCAAAATATCCACCCCTACCTGGAAGTACTGGTCTTGTCCCTTAAATAAAATACTGTAATCAGGTGCCAGAGGAGCTGTATCAAAGGTTGAGATATGGATTGCCTTTGGTGTGGCGGATGGGTCAGCAACAACACCAAAAGGTCGCTGCACTAACCAGGGCCACAAACCTGAATTAAGTATTTGTTGTTTAAGTTTATCTACTGAAAGATTGGCTATGTCTGAAACAGAATACTTACCAAATGATTCATGTTCAACAACCTTATCTGCCAGCACTTTTATTTCAAGCAACTTTCTCTTTTCTCCACGCTTGATTTCTACAATCTCACCACTGACGGGTGAAGTGTACAAAACATTTTCATGCTTCTTGTCATGAAAAAGAGGGGTGCCTGCTTTTACTGAGTCTCCTTCTTTCACCATTGGCTTTGGCATATATAACCCCTGGAAATCGGTGGGTTTTATTACAAAGGTTTCTGGATGAATTGAATCAACAACAGTGGTTGATGGTTGATGCTTTGCCAGCAAGGTTAATTGTAAAGCCTTTTTTGAGTTTTATAAATTTGCCCATGAGCTATCGGCAATAAGTTAATTTTGAACGTGGCAAAATTAGTAATTAAATTCAACCGTCAAAGACAAGAATTAGTAAAGAATTGCTTAAAAAAGGCAGTTTATTAAGCCTTTTAGATATTCAGGTTATTATCTCGAAATCATGCGCGATATAGCCAGCCTTATAACCTTATCAACCTGCTCATCTGCTGTAATATTCGTGGTGTCAATTGTGATGGCATCTTCAGCCTTTTTAAGAGGGCTTTCAACACGAGTGCTATCAATCCGATCTCGTTGGGTCAGGTTTTCAATAATATCTTCAATGTCAACCAGGTCGCCCCGGTTAAGGAGTTCAAGTTGTCTGCGGTAGGCCCGCACCTGCATATCGGCCGTAAGGAACACCTTCAATTCTGCTCCGGGAAACACTACCGTGCCGATATCTCTGCCATCCATCACAATACCTTTATCCTTACCTAATTTACGCTGTTGCGAAACCATTGCTTCGCGCACGGCTTTAATAGTGCTAACGGCACTCACTTGTTCAGAAATGCGCATTTTTCTGATCTCCTTTTCAACGTTCACACCATTTAAAAATGTTTCGCTGAACCCCTTACTATTAACCACAAAGTTGATATGAATAGCGTCTAATGCCGTACTTACTTCCCGCGGATTGGTAAGCGCGATGTGATGTTCCAGAAAATACAACGTTACAGCACGATACATCGCTCCGGAATCGATGTATCGATAATTTAATTCGCGGGCAACTTCCTTGGCTGTAGTACTTTTACCGCACGCTGAAAATCCATCAATGGCTATGGTGATTTTCTTCATGTCAACAATCTTTCAGCGGGCATGGAAGAGGCTTATCGTGATCAACCTTTTTATATTTTGGTTTATAAGATTGCTGCTTACTGGATGAACACCCGGCAATCAACACCACAATTAATAAAATTGAAAAAGTACGTACGATCATATGCTTCGAGTTGATTCAAAATTACCGATCAACAGCCCATTCGCCAACATAAAGACATAAAATCTAATATGGCTTATTATGCTGATAACTCATTTTAAATCCAATTTTTTGTCCGGCACCCAATTCCTGTGTCTTTTCATTCTTTTGATATAAGGTGATAAACTGAACATCCGGAAAGGGAGGCGCCATCAAATCATTTTCTATTGCTACCTGCAGTGCAATTTTCACGATCTGGTTAATCTCAATTTCGCTGATTGCCTGTGAGGATATGCTGCCGAATAAAAATCCTAGCTGTCCTTCACCTTCCAATAAAAACCTGTTTTCATGATTAATAAGAATTCGCGCCAGCAGATACCCCGGGTCGTTAATACGATTATACTTAACCGAATCTGCCATGAAATTATAAATCATAATCTGACCAAAATACCGATTGATTTCCTGTTCTCGAATATAATTGGTCTTCATTACCGCATGCTCATCTGTAAATGTTACCACATTGGTATGTAACACAAATATCAAAAGGTCACCGGCAAGCTTCACATGAAATTCATGTTCATTTATAATTTTAAAATCAACCGTCACATCTTCATCTCCGGGCTTCATCTTACCTCTCAACTCATCAATAATCCTCTTTGACTCCTTTGCCAGCAGTTGAAATGCGGACAGCAGGTTTTTATAAGTAACTTGTTTTGCCGTAGATTTACTTTCAAGAAGTAGTTTTATGTACTCCAATGGGTCAGCTTGTTCTGCCATATTGAGTTTGTTTATTTAAGTAAGTTGAAAAAATAAAATTGGTTATGGAAACAAATCAGGAAGGAAAAGCGGAAAAGTTCTTTAAAGATTTTGGCAAAAAACTCGATCAGTTTTTTGTAGAACTGAAAGATGCGGGTAATAGAGCCGAAGTGGATATGCAACAAAAGTTTGAAGAGTTAAAAGTAGCTGCTGATCGCATTAAAAAAGAAGCAGAAAACAAAGAGCGTTGGAAGGAAGTTGAAAATTCGCTGAAGAAAGCAGGCTCTGAATTAGAAAACGCTTTTAAAACGGCATTTAAGAAAAAAGAAAATAGTTAATACTGGATACTTGATTCCCGATATCAAATATCCAGTACTCAGTAACTACTAGATCTTCACCGTCTTCCACTTTCCTCTTCGGAAAATAATGATTCCGGCAATCGCCATTAATGTTTCCGCTAATACAATGGCGATGAATACGCCTTTTGGTCCCCAATCCAGAAGATTAACGGCCATATAGGCAAACGGTATTTGAAATATCCAGAAGCCAAATATGTTAAGAATAGTGGGTGTATAAGTATCCCCCGCTCCGTTCAAACCTTGCACCACCACCATTCCATAGCCATAGAAAATGTATCCGATACTTACATAACGAAGTGCCTGCACTCCATATTTCAAGACTTCCGGCTGATTGGTAAATAAACCAATGATCTGTGGGGCAATGGTCAGAAATAAGATCATCACAAAAGCCATAACGAATGCATTGATGTAAGCCGCTCTCCATACTGATGTTTCTGCCCGATCAGGTCGCAATGCCCCAAGATTTTGACCTACCAGAGTAGCCCCTGCATTAGCCAGCCCCCACGATGGCAAGAGCGTGAAAATAAAAACGCGTATGGCAATCGTATATCCCGCGACCGCATCCTCACCAAAAGATGACATCAGCTTCATCAGAAATATCCAACTGGCAGAGCCAATGATAAACTGCAGGATGCTGCCACCGGACACTTTAATTACATTGAAGATAATCGATGATTTGAGGGCAAGATTATTCCATCCTATCCTGATAATACTGCGACCATTCAATAAAAAATACAATTGAAATAATACCCCAATACCCCTTCCTAAATTGGTAGCAATGGCTGCACCTTCAACGCCCATCGCAGGAATGGGTCCCCAACCAAAAATGAATATAGGATCTAAAATTATATTGAGAATGTTTGCCAGCATCAAGGCCTTCATCGCTATGGCTGCATTGCCTGCCCCTCTGAAAATGGCGTTGATCAGAAAAAGGAATGTAACGGTATAATTGCCCGTAAACATCCAGAATGCATAGGAAGAGCTGGAGGTTATAACACCTTGTGATGCGCCCATGAGCAACAGGATGTCCTTATAAAAGAACATACCAATCATGCTGATTATAAAGGACACTCCGAGCCCCAGATATAAGGCTTGCACAGCCGCAGTGCTTGCCCCTTCTTTATCATGTTCTCCCACCCTGCGGGCAACAATAGCAGTGGCGCCCATACCCAGGCCCATTGCCAGTGAATACAAAATACTAAGAACAGACTCCGTATATCCAACGGCTGCTACTGCATTGCTGTCGTTGAGCATACTAACAAAAAATATGTCGACAACGGCAAAGATGGATTCCATCCCCATCTCCACAATCATTGGAATGGCTAAAAGAAATATGGCTTTATTAATACTGACTTCGGTGAAATCCTGCTCAGAACCCCGGAGTGCTTCTTTTAATAAACGAAATAGTGAAGCGGTTTTTGTAAAAGCTGCTTTCATACAAAAAAGGAAATTAAATTAATGAATTAAACTGGCAGGTGCCGCAGATAAAAGACACTTTGGTGCGTAACCAAAAAATTCAACGGAATGCTTCGTAAAGAAGCACGTCTGTACCGTTGAATTAAAATACCAGAATCATATTTCGTTGTAATTTCTGAGACTAAATATCACGGAAAAATAGGAATAAAGTTGCAGACCCTTCACAGATTTATTTCAAATTCCTAACGGACAGTTGATTCAAGGCTGATTTTTTAAATGCCCGGCCAAAAGGAAGTTCTTTTCCATTTAGTTCAATTCCGTCATTCGATATCGTCCTCACCCAATTACTATTAATGATAAAGGAGCGATGAATACGCACAAAAGGAGGATAGGGAAGCTTCTCTTCAAGGGTTGAAATATTCTCACGCGTAATCAGCACCCTTTCTTTCAGATGCACCTTCACGTAATCATCCAGACTTTCTATATAGAGTATTTCAGCTTCACCTACTTTATGGATTTTACGATCTGCTTTAATGTGAACAAATCGCTGTTCTTCATGCGCAACAAATGTGACTGATTTCTCCTTTCCAGATTCACGTTCAAAAAACTTATTCACTGATTTTAGTAAACGTTCAAACGAAATGGGTTTAAGCAGGTAGTCCACCACGTTGAGGTCAAATGCCTCGGGCGCATAATCGCGAAAAGCCGTAGTAAGGATAATGGCCGGTGGATTTTTTAACGTGCCTGCAAATTGAAATCCCGTCATTTCCGGCATTTGGATATCGAGAAATATCAAATCGACCGATTTGTTTCGCAGCAAGTTAGTTGCCTCGATTGCGTTACTACACTCGCCTACCAGCTCAAGGCCTTCAATTTTAGAAGCGTGAGAAGCGATTAGTTTGCGTGCCAAAGGCTCATCATCAACAATTAAGTATTTGAATTTCATCTCGGGTGATTCAAAATCAAGTTAACTGAAAATTCATTGGCGTTTTTATTCTCCACTTCTAATTGATACTCATCTTTATATAAATGATGCAATTGACTTCGGAGATTTTCAAGGCCAATTCCATTACCGGGTTTGTTGCCCCTCGCGCTATTGCTGATTGAAATGAATAAGTGGTTTTCCTTCTCCTCCACTACAAAATTAATCCACGTATTCCCTGCCATGGGCATGACCCCATGCTTGAATGCATTTTCAATTAATGTAATCAGAATCATAGGACCAATCACATACTTATTCAGATCTCCTGAGAATTGGGTTTTAACCTGAACACGGTCTTCGTAGCGCAATAATTCCAGAGCGATATAATTTCCAACCTGCTTCAATTCCCTTTCAAGCGGAACAAATGTGGATTTACTGGAATGCATCACATAGTCGAGCATTTCACTCAACTGAAGAATGGCTTGGGGTGCTTTGTCTGATTTCTCGGTGGTGAGATAGTAAAGGTTATTGAGCGTATTGAATAGGAAATGAGGATTTAATTGAGCTTTCAGAAACTTCAACTCCATTTCAATCCTTTCAAGTGCCAATGTTTGATATGCGTCCTTTGACTGACGCCAAAACGAAACCATTTTAATGGCAACCCCCAGAAACACCACTACCAGAAAGGAAGATAAAAGAAAGAAAATATCAACTGAAGCCGGGCTCATGTTATGCACCCGAAGTTCAGCCATTACGAGAAACGTTAGAAGCGCGACCATCATCTCAAGAAACAGCGCTGTTAAAATCGTATAGAATGAATACAGAATAAAAAGACGGTACCTTCCTGTAATAATAAAACGCGGTATAAGGTAGTAGTTAAAGAAATAGGTGGCCGCAATTACCACAGGCATCAAAAGCCCAACAAAGAAGAGTGTCTGTAAATAATTATTGTTTCTCCTGCCAAAAAAAATCCCGTAGAGCAAAAGAATAGCTGCCCAAAACATGACATGCAGGAGCCACCGCCTCCGGGTAATAACATCATCAAGCCACGTAACGAGGCGGTTCATGTTACATAGTTATAAAAAATTGAGCATGCAGGAAGCCTTGCCGTCTAATTGGTTATAAATTCTCTCCTTTCGACAGAATTGAACATCTTTTCGCCATTACCATGTTCATTACATCATAATCTCTTCGTCTACGTGTCACTCGCAAAAAAACACAATAACCTGTCTTTCTTAGTGATATTCTTGTGTATAAATAATTCAAAAACCTAACTTTAAAATTATGCTCGCATTTAATTTCTTCAGTCATCAAATCGAAGGTGGTGTTTACTTCATGGCACCCATCACGATTCTGTTTTTCATCAATATGATTCTTTTCATTTACATCTTCGTTAAAAAAACCTTTGAATCGGGATTAGTAGAAATTTTCAAACATGTTGGCCTTCTAATCTTTGGATATGGAATGTTTGGAACTCTTATGGGGTTTATCCAAATGTTTGATGCGCTTGAGGCCATGAAAGAAACGCTGCCCCTATCAATTATATCAGGAGGCGTGAAAGTCGCTTTGTTGAATGTCCTTTATGGCGCAGGTTATTTTTTCATCATTCAGGCGTGTTATATTCTGCTGAGAGCATTAGCATTGAAAAAATTAATTGAATAATGGTCGCATTTATTCCGCTGAGTCTTTTACTCTATGTTATAGCCATCAGAATCTGGCACAGGTGGTTCTTTTTTAGTGGATTAAAAGTAGAGCTGATTGCGTGGAACCTGGGAGCTGTAACATTCAATGTAACCTTAGGCTTGTTGTTATTATTCGACACTATTGAAGCAAGTCCTACCAACGTGATTCAACAAATCTCCCAGGATGGCTGGGCACTAACAACTCTGGGTTTTTGCCTTTTCAACGTTTTGTTCTATGGTGTTTTTACTATTCTGTTTTTGACCAAGTCAGCTCAACAAAACCAAAACTCATAAAAAAAGGGAGCTGATCAGCCCCCTTTTCTTACTTTAACTTCACAACAAAATTATCCTATAGCTACGCGTTTAAATTCCGCTACAGTCAATCCCTTGGTTACGCTGTCAAGGTATTGTGCTACTGTTTTAGAATTATCCTTTACAAAAGTCTGAGGTAACAGTGTGCTCTCTTTGAAAAACTTATTGAGTTTACCTTGAGCAATTTTTTCAACCATATTTTCAGGTTTGCCTTCTGCAAGAATTTGTGCTTTCGCAATTTCAAGTTCTTTTTCAATCAAGGTTTTATCAACCTGGCTTTCATCTACTGCAACCGGATTCATGGCGGCAATCTGCATACCTACATCTTTACCCGCATCAGTAACATCCTTTCCGTTTACACCTTTCAACGAAACCAACACACCCAATTTGCTACCTGCATGAATGTAAGGAACTACTGCTTCACCCTTCATATGCACAAATGTGCTTACTTCAATTTTTTCACCAATCTTACCAACAAGCTCAGTGATTTTGTCATTTAATGTGAGTCCACCAACAACTTCAGCAAGCAATGCTTCTTTGGTTGCAGGCTTTTTTGCAAATGCGGTTTCAGCAATCAATTTGCCGAGGTTCTGAAACTCTTCATTTTTAGCAACGAAGTCAGTCTCGCAGTTTAGTGCAATCAAAACTGCTTCTTTCTTATCATCTGAAGTTTTAACAAAAACAGAACCTTCCTTTGCATCTCTATCAGAACGATTTGCAGAAACTTTCTGGCCCTTCTTTCTTAATATCTCGATGGCTTTTTCGAAGTCGCCTTCTGCTTCCGTTAAAGCTTTTTTACAATCCATCATTCCGGCTCCTGTCATGGTGCGGAGTTTATTTACATCTTGAGCGGTTATAGCTGACATATCTACTTATTATTTTATGGTTGTTAATACGATTTCTTAGTTCTTATTTATCTGAATGGCTTTAAAAAATTAAACACCGGCTTAAGACCGATGTTTAATATCTATGGGCACATTAGCACTTGCCAAAGGCAAGCATCGGCCTGCTAATTTTTAAGCTTCTTCTACTGCTTCGTCTACTTTACGCTTTTCATCTTCTTCCTTCTTCATGCCAGCTTCTTCCTTATCTTTCTTGCGTTCCATCAATGCTTCTTCAATAGCCTTGCCGATATGGCCGGTAATTAAAGAGATTGATTTGAATGCATCGTCATTAGCAGGAATAGGGAAATCAATGTTTGAAGGATCAGAGTTCGTATCTACCATTGCAAACACTGGTATATTCAATTTCTGAGCTTCTGCCACTGCAATATGTTCGCGTTTTACATCTACCACAAAAAGTGCAGCAGGTAAGCGGTTCAAATCCGTAATACCACCTAATAATCTTTCAAGCTTAGCTTTCTCGCGTGTGATCATCAAACGCTCACGCTTCGCAAGGTTGTTGAAAGCTTCATCTTTCATCAACTTTTCAATCTGAGCAAGTTTTTTTAGTGACTTACGGATAGTGGCAAAGTTGGTAAGCATTCCACCCAACCAGCGTTCTGTTACAAACGGCATGTTAAGACGGGTTGCTTCTTGTGCTATGATATCTTTTGCCTGCTTTTTAGTAGCTACGAACATGATCTTACGACCAGAACGCACAATATTTTTCAGTGCAAAAGTTGCTTCTTCAAGATTCTTCAGCGTTTTGTTTAAGTCAATAATGTGGATACCATTATTTTCCATAAAGATGTACTCAGCCATCTTGGGGTTCCACTTGCGGGTGAGGTGTCCGAAGTGAACACCAGCATCCATTAAACTTTCGGTTGTTATTTTTTCTGCCATGCTATCTCGATTAACGCTTGCTGAACTGGAATCTTCTTCTTGCTTTTCTACGACCTGGTTTCTTTCTTTCTACCATTCTGGAGTCGCGGGTCAAAAGACCTTCTTTTTTCAATGCAGGCTTACTTTCTGCGTTGATGTTTACCAGTGCACGTGCAATACCTAAACGTATTGCCTCTGCCTGGCCCTTATTACCACCACCTTCAACATTCACCGTTACGTCATACTGACCATCTGCTTTAATCAGATTAATCGCTTGCTTAACAGTAGTTTGAAGAATCTCAGACTTAAAATAGTCATTCAAATCTCTTTCGTTTACGATAATCTGACCTTTGCCAGGCTTCACATACACTCTGGCTATTGAGGTCTTTCTTCTTCCGATGGTATTAATATTCTCCATTTATCAGAATTTTAATTCTTTAGGTTGTTGTGCTGTGTGAGGATGCTCTGTACCTGCATACACATGCAAGCTTCTGAATAATTGACGGCCTAAGCTATTTTTAGGTAACATGCCGCGCACAGAGTGTTCCACTAATTTTGTGGGGTTCTTGCCACTGATCATCTTAGGTGTAAGCTCACGCTGGCCACCGGGATAACCTGAATAGGAAAATAACACACGGTCATTCCATTTTTTACCGGTCATTTTCACCTTATCGGCATTGATAACTACCACATGGTCGCCCATATCTACATTGGGTGTATAACTTGCCTTGTGCTTTCCGCGCAATACGCTGGCCACCTGGCTTGCAATACGACCTAATACCTGATCTTTGGCATCCACCAATACCCAACCCTTATCTGCGGTTGCTTTATTGGCATTGATTGTTTTATAACTATTATGATCCACTTTTTTAGCTTTTTAAGCCCATTAAATACAATTACCCCCTCAAAAAGGGACACAAAAGTAGATTCAAGAAACTGAATATGCAAGTGCGACCCAAGATTGATTTTCATAACATGCATAAAACCTAAAAGTTTTTAGCGCATGTTTTCAGTCAGTTGCCGGGTAAGGGCTTGAAAATCTTTGGGATAAGGTGCAATTACCTGCTTTTTTTCTCCCTTTATCAGTTCAAATTCCAGCGAAAAAGCATGTAGTGCCATTCTTTTCATCAGGGGCTGCTCTTCGGTTTGCTTCTTTAAATTGAACTTTCGCTTGATGGAGGATATAAAAAAAGGCTTGCCTCCGTACATGGCATCACCTGTTATGGGAGATTTTAATAAACTTAAGTGAATGCGAATCTGATGCATTCTTCCTGTAATTGGCCTGCACTCAATTAAGGAATGATTTTTAAATGTTTTCAGGGTGGTAAAATACGTTTGGGCTGATTTTCCTGATCTCGCAATCTTCACAGTTCCATCATTTTGCTTCTCAATGGGCGCATCCACCAACTCATTATTAAAATCATGTATTCCATCCACCACCGCGTGGTATACTTTATTAACCTGCCTATTTTCAAATTGCATGCTCAAATGCCTGTAAGCTTCCGGATTTTTGGCTATGGCCAACACCCCGGAGGTATCTTTATCTAACCGATGGCAAACCTGGGCATCGTTCTCAAAATCCTTTGCCAACGCAAGAATATTGATAGAATCATTCCGGTCTTCCAACGTTGAAATGAAAGGAGGCTTATTAATTACGATGTAATCGCTATCCTGAAAAAGGATTGATTTTACAAAATCAAATCGGGGAGTTTTCACACCGCAAATTACAATCAGTCGGCAGAATCTGAACTATCTTGTTTGGTTCTTGGCAACTTAAAACTAAATACAGAGCCTGAGCCTACCGTGCTTTTTACTTCCGCCTTTGATTTATGCCCTTCCAGAATGTGCTTTACTATGGCTAATCCGAGGCCGGTGCCACCCTTTTCGCGACTGCGGCTTTTATCTACCCGATAAAAACGCTCAAAGATGCGACTGATATGTTGTGGCGGAATGCCCTCACCTGTATCAGAAATATAGGTTGTGACCATTTTTTTTCCGCTATCAAAAGTAATGGTGACCTCACCCTTGTCGGGGGTATAATTTATTGCGTTACCAACGAGGTTGGTTATTACCTGTGTGATACGCTGCCAGTCAGCATAGACCATAATCTTATTGTGGTCAGATAGTATTTTCAACCGGATATGTTTTTTCTCTGCTTTTTCTTCAAACTGTTCTACTACTTCTTCACAGAGTTTCAATAAATCGATATGCTCAAACTTCATTTTAATTTCACCGGTTTCAATCTGTGAAAGTGTGAGCAGATCTTGCACAAGCATATCCAGACCATCCAGACTTTTGGCAGCCTTTTTCAGAAATTTTGTTCGTACATTTTTATCATTCATCGCCCCATCCAACAACGTATGCACAAATCCCTGCGCGGCAAATATGGGTGTCTTAAGTTCGTGTGAAACATCTGCAATAAACTCTTTACGGAATGCCTCGAGTTTTTTGAGTTCATCAATTTCCTTTTGCTTCAGGGTTGCGAAAGAGTAAATCTCTTCATTGATTTTTTCCAGGGGATTAAGCGCGCTCGACTTTTCTTTTGAAATGTTGGAAAGCTCCTTTTTACGGAGTTTCTCCATCATTTTATAAATTTTATTGATTTCACGAAAAATCAGGAATTCAAGAATAACATATATTAATAAATAGGATGCCGAAAAACTTATGAGCGAAGCTACCAGTATAGCATCGCGACTAACATCTTCAAGAAGTGATAGGAAAAGGGCAGTAACAACTGCAATTGAAATTGCTAACAGCAACGCTAATGTGCGTGCACTATATACCATGTGTTATATAAGATTGAACTTATACCCTACTCCTTTTACGGTGGTTATATAATCTTCTCCAATCTTTTCGCGCACTTTGCGAATGTGCACATCTACTGTGCGGGCAAGTACATATACATCCGACCCCCAAATGTTTTGCAATAATTCATCGCGCGTATATACCTTATTGGGGTTTTGTGCCAGAAAAAAGAGTAATTCAAATTCCTTCTTGGGCAAATTGATTTCCCTACCATCAACTTTAATTGTGTAGCTGGTACGATCGATTAATAGATTACCAATCTTAATTTGACTGTTTGAAGTTTTCTTCTGCGAGTCTCTTCGAAATAATGCACTGATTCTGCTCATCAGTGCACGCGGTTTGATTGGTTTTAGAATATAATCGTCAGCGCCCACATCAAATGCGGCTACCTCTGAATATTCCTCGGCACGGGCGGTAAGAAAAACAATAAAGGTATTTGCCAACTCAGGCATGGCCTTTATTTGCCTGCAAGCCTCCACACCATCCATTTTGGGCATCATAATATCCAGCAATACCAAATCCGGATGGAATTTTTTAGCTACTTCTACAGCCATGTAGCCATCACTCGCTGTTTTCACATCGTAGCCTTGTTTTTCAAGGTTGTATTTTAATAGTTCAAGGATGGGTTCTTCATCATCTACTACCAGCACCTTTTGCGTTGGCTTGTTACCCATATGTGTTGTATTTATTTGGCATTAAAAGTAGAGACAAATTAAGGCAATTAAAAACCAATATTATCTTCTTAACAATTCCTTAATAGGCTCAAGGTGATAAGGTAATATCATAGGAAAGGATACTTTACACTCAGATATTGAATATACTTTTTCAAATCACCATTAAAGTCTTTCTCCAGTTCATTTTTAAAACCATCCTGTTTGGATTGATAAAGATGAAAAGAGATAAAATAAGTGTTATTCGGTAGTTTGTCTGGATTTAATTTTCCGCGAGGTTTAGAGAGTGTCAGTGTATCTGCTGAAGTCATGATTTTTAAAATCATGGATCTCTTTTTTTCAAGTTTATGTTCCTTTTCTTCTTCAGGGTTCATGGTTTGATACAAACTGTCCAACGATTTGGTGCCTCTTAGTATATGGCGGCTATAGGTTCGGTAATCCTGATCGTCTTGCAGATAATCCGTAAACTGTTTTGACTGTTTACCATACTTGGCCGCTAAAAAATAATAGGAAGCAGTATCGCCTATAAATGATGCCAGATTTTCATTGAAGTCAGCATCATCTTTTACAAAGATGGTAGCGTGCACCATTTCGTGTATAATTAAACTGGCGAGATCTCCCTCTTCACGCTTAAGCATGCCGCTCAGAATCGGATCGGTAAACCATCCCAGGGTAGACCACCCACCCGGATTGCGTATGCTCACATCATAACCTTCATTTTCTAATATAGCTCGCTCTTCAATCGCCTTCTGCTTATTAAAAAAACCTTTATAGGGCAAGGCTCCTAAAATCGGAAAATCCCACATTTTTGCTTTTAACGCAAAGGGCTCGCAGGCTTGTACAACCCACATTAACTCTTCCCCTTTTTGATCATACAATGTTTTATAGTTGTCAGTATCTTTTAATCCTAAAGAATCAATGGCATACTGCCTTACCTCCTGGATTAATCTAAGTTTTTGCTTTAATGAATCGGGAAAAGCAGGATCGTTAAGATAATATTCCACGGGTTTTGCATTCCAGACAATTTTCACTTGCCCATATCCCTGGCGCACTCCATAGACAACCAACTCCCAATTCCAGATCAACAAGAGCAACAACAAGGTCAGAAAAACATAAATAATCTTTTTTATCATAATTAAAGTGCAAATTAAATATGTGAATCATTATTCCTTATCTGTTAGCACTTTCCGGATTAAAATATTAAACAATAGCCGGTGTAACCGCTCACAACATTGGGTGTTAACCTTTGTGAATCCTAATTGAAGTAGTAATTTCAACCCTCTTTACACAACAGCAGAAATAAAACGACTGAATTAATATGAGCGACTCAAAAGAAAAATTAAAAGCACTTCAACTGACCATTGACAAACTAGAAAAGACCTACGGCAAAGGCACCGTAATGAAACTGAACGATTCTAAAGTGATGGACGTTGCTTCCATTTCTACAGGTTCTTTAGGCTTAGACATTGCCTTAGGTATTGGTGGCATTCCTCGTGGCCGCGTAACGGAAATCTATGGTCCGGAATCTTCAGGAAAAACTACGTTGAGCATGCATTGTATTGCAGAGGCTCAGAAGAAAGGTGGCCTGGCTGCATTTATTGATGCAGAACACGCCTTTGATAAAAGCTATGCTGAAAAACTAGGAATCGATACAGAGAACTTACTCATCTCGCAACCCGACAATGGTGAGCAGGCACTTGAAATCACTGAACATCTGATTCGTTCCGGTGCAATTGATATTATCGTTATCGACTCCGTGGCAGCGCTGGTGCCCAAAGGTGAACTGGAAGGTGAGATGGGTGACAGCAAAATGGGTTTGCAGGCACGCCTTATGTCGCAAGCATTAAGAAAGCTGACAGGCACTATAAGCAAAACAGGATGCGCCTGTGTTTTCATTAACCAGCTTCGCGAAAAAATTGGTGTAATGTTTGGCAACCCTGAAACTACCACAGGAGGTAATGCCTTGAAGTTTTATGCTTCGGTTCGGTTGGATATTCGCAGAATCGGGCAGATTAAAGAATCAGCCGATGATATTACGGGTAATCGTGTGAAAGTAAAAGTTGTGAAAAACAAAGTGGCTCCGCCATTTAAGGTTGTTGAATTTGATATTATGTATGGAAGAGGAATTTCCAAATCTGGTGAAATTGTAGACCTGGGTGTTGAACTTAACATCATACAAAAATCAGGTTCATGGTTTTCCTATAATGGCAACAAACTCGGTCAAGGTCGTGACACAGTCAAACAAT
>JALOMN010000201.1 GCA_025455445.1 Cyclobacteriaceae bacterium | reverse complement strand
GGTACAGCTTACCTACGATGCCGAAGGCAATATGGTAGCATTAACCAATAAGAATAATGAAACAAGCCGGTTTAACTATGATGCAAGCAACCGCCTGGTGAACATAAAAGGGCCTACGGGTAACGAAGCATGGTTTACCTACGACGGGATGGACAACCTGTTATCGCTAAAAAATCCTCTCGGTCACCAATACCTTATGGATTACCACGCGCAGCAGTGTTCATAAATTCAATCCTTACACCGGTGATTTCAAAACTTTGAAAGAATATACTCCACGCCCCGGTGAAAACTGGAACAACTGGAACAGTATTTTACCTGACCCTCAAGGCAATATCTGGATTGCCAATAACTTCCGCGGCATACTAAAATTTGATGGCATCTCGGATCGGTTTACGGAAATAGAAATTGCCGGAAAAATGATCATGCGTACGCATGGCTGGAACATCACGATGACGCAATTCATGATCGATCGCAGCGGCATCTTCTGGTTTGGTAGTCGCGAAGCAGGCCTCGTAAAGTATGATCCTGTAAACAAACCTTTTCAATACCTGGCCCACGATGAAAATAACCCGAAAAGCATAAGCGCGGGCGGTGCATTTGGCATTCTCGCTTCAAAAGTAAAACCAGGCATAACGTATGTCGGCACCCGCGGTGGTGGTGTCAATATATACGATCCCAAAAAGCAAACATTCGAAAAGATAGCCTTCAAGGTAGAGGGCGATATGTTTGGTGGTTCGGCAAGAAGCATTGCTGAAGACCCTGACGGTTCACTTTGGCTAGGCACCTGGGGTGATGGCTTAATTAAGCTGGATAATAATTACAAAGAAGTAAACAGGTACAAGTATGACTCTACAAACGCAAATACAATTTCGAATAACCAGGTGCGGGTAATCAAACCCGATGGCAAAGGTAACTTATGGATAGGGACAAATAGTGGTCTGAATATTTTAGATACTAAAACCAATACATTTAAAAGGGTTGCGAGTAAACAATTCCGCCAATACCCAACCGAACTTGTGAATGAACTGGAGAACCTCATTTCTACCGATCAAAAAGTAGCGGCCATTGAAAAGGTTACTGACAATCAAAATATATCTGTGCCACTTGAAATAAAACAAGCTGGTAATTATTGGATCATGACCGTGGGTGAGATTTTTGGTTTGGAAAGGGCGGACTTTGGCTGGATTCAAAATGCGGCTAAGGATACCATTTGGATAATGGGCACTTTTGACGAAACACGACATGCAGGTGGCAATGTTAAAAATAGAATTGAAATAGGCTCTGTCGCACTTCAGCCAGGAACGTACACATTGAATTATCATTCAGACGACAGTCATTCATACAATAAATGGAATGAGACACCACCCACACAGACATCGCTATACGGTGTCGCTGTGATTAAGCCACAAGAAGAAATTCAATTTAATTCCTTTGAAACTACGGTAGTTCCTGAACAGGAAGAATTGATAATTGACGGGGTAAATATTAACGACATAGAGGTCACTGACAAATACATTTGGGTGGCTGCAGCCGGAAGTGGTCTCAATAGAATCGACCCTGCCACCAATTCGGTTAAAAATTATACTAACGATCCTAATGATAACAACTCTCTAAGTCACAATAACATTCTCGATATTCAACAAGATAGTAAAGGGATGATGTGGTTTGCCACTCCTGAAGGCATCAACAAATTTAATCCTGCCACCGAAACCTTTACCCGTTACACCGAATCAGATGGTCTGCCCACCAACCTCACAGCAGGCATTGTAGAAGGCGATGATGGTGAAATGTGGATTGCGACTCAAAACGGACTCTCGCAAATGGTCACTAATGAAAATCTTAATAAAGCAACTTTTATAAATTACAACTCTACAGACGGACTTGGTACCGATGTATTTCTGTCGCTTACCAATACCCGCGCTTCAGATGGTCGCTTTTACTTTGGCGGTGAACATGGGCTTACCACGTTTAGCAGTATCACTTCAAATAAAACACCACCCGCCATCATTATTTCCAATCTGTTTATTTCCAATAAGTCGGTTTTTGATATGCAGGAAAAATCTCCTCTTACCGAAAGTCTGCTCGACACAAAAACCATTTCGCTTTCGTTCGATCAGAATAGCCTGAGTTTTGAATTTGCTGCCTTGCATTATGCCAATCCTAAAAAGAATCAATATGCACACATGCTCAAAGGCTACGACCAGGATTGGATTTATGATAACCGAAACTTTGCAGCTTACACCAATCTCGCTCCTGGTACATATGAATTCAAGGTGCGCGCATCCAATGCCTATGGTATCTGGAACGAAGAAGGATTAACCTTAGAAATAGTAATATTACCACCCTGGTGGCGCACGTTGTGGGCTTATGCGCTTTATGCTCTCGTATTTGGTTTGGTCGTTTTTAGTACAGACCGAATTATGCGCAGAAGGATTAAGCTGAAAGAACGCGAACGCAGCCGCGAAAAAGAATTAAAACAGGCAAAAGAAATTGAAAAGGCGTACACCGAATTAAAGGCTACACAATCACAGCTTATTCAATCCGAAAAGATGGCGAGCCTTGGTGAACTTACAGCCGGCATCGCGCATGAGATTCAGAACCCACTCAATTTTGTGAACAACTTTGCCGAAGTTAACTCAGAATTGATAGCCGAAATGAAAGAAGAGATTACAAAGGGCAATCTGGAAGAAGTGAAATCCATAGCCGATAACATTGACGAAAATGAAAAGAAAATAATCTTCCACGGCAAGCGTGCCGATGGTATCGTGAAGGGAATGTTGCAACACAGTCGCAGCAGCAACGGCATGAAAGAACATACCGATATTAATGTGTTGGCCGATGAGTATCTGCGCCTCGCCTATCATGGTTTGCGAGCGAAAGACAAGTCGTTTAATGCCACTATGAAAACTGATTTTGATAACACCATAGAAAAAATAAATGTATTGCCACAGGATATCGGTCGCGTAATTCTTAATTTAATTACCAATGCTTTTTATGCTGTTACCGATAAGAAAAAGCACTTAACAGCTACACACGCTACCAATTTCGAACCAACCGTTACCGTAAGCACACGAAACCTGGGCGATAAAGTTGAAATAAGAGTGAAGGATAATGGCAATGGAATTCCGCAGCGGGCACTTGATAAAATCTTTCAACCCTTCTTTACCACCAAACCTGCAGGCGAAGGCACCGGCCTGGGACTAAGTATGAGCTATGATATTGTAACCAAGTCACACAACGGAGAAATAAAAGTAGAAACCAAAGAGGGAGAAGGCACGGAATTTATTGTCGTGTTAAAAAAGTAATTAAGTAAATATGAAAATATTAGTAGTAGATGACGAGCAGGATGTGAAGACGTTGTTTGAGCAACGTTTTCGAAAAGAAATAAAAAGTGGCCTGGTAGAATTTGTATTTTCCTTTTCGGGAGAAGATGCACTGGTGCAACTCAACAAATGGGAACACGAAGCAATGTTAATTCTTTCTGATATTAACATGCCCGGCATGAGCGGCCTGCAACTGTTGGAAAACGTGAAGAAGAAATATATGAAACCACCTCCGATTGTGATGATGATCACTGCTTATGGTGATTCAGAGAATCATCGGATGGCGAAAGATCTGGGTGCAGATGATTTTTTGACCAAACCGGTTGACTTTTCAAAACTGAAGGAGAAACTAAACCTAAGCAACGGATGACAAAAATACTTGTAGCCGATGATGAAGCTGATTTGGAGACCCTGATCCGTCAGAAGTTCAGGCAAAAAATCAGGGAGCAAACGTATGAATTTGTGTTTGCAGTAAATGGAATAGATGCGTTAAAGAAAATAAAGGAGCAACCCGATATCGCTATTATCCTGAGCGACATCAATATGCCCGAAATGGATGGGCTTACGCTGCTCACCAAATTGAATGAACTCTCTCCCCTATCCAAAACTGTCATGGTCTCTGCCTATGGCGACATGGACAACATACGCACTGCCATGAATCGTGGTGCATTTGATTTTGTTACCAAGCCCGTGAACTTTGAAGACCTGGAGCTGACGATGGAAAAAACCATCCGGCATGTTGCACAGATAAAAGAAACACTTCAGGCAATAAAGGAAAACAACATACTGAAAATGTATGTAGACCAAAATGTGTTGCAATTTATGGGCACACGTGAATATGAAAGTTCCTTAATGGCGAATGAGACAGTAGAAGCATCGGTGGCATTTATCGACATCTGTGGTTTTACCGCCATCAGCGAAAAAGAAACTCCCGACACTGTGGTGAAAATGCTTAATCATTATTTTGATCTGATTGTGAAAGAAGTAATAGCACAAAATGGATTCATCGATAAATTCATGGGCGATTGTGTGATGGCGGTGTTTAAAGGAGATTATAACATTGATCGGGCAGTAGATGCTGCGCTGGCAATCCGAAGAAAAATCAATTCTTTACCGGTGGAATTAAGTTTTACACCTCAGGTTTCGATTGGCATTAATCATGGTGAAATGATTTCCGGCAATATTGGTTCAGCTACTTTGCGCAGGCTCGACTATACAGTAATTGGTGATGTGGTAAACACCTCGCAACGATTGCAAACTGCGGCTGGTCCTGGTCAGATAATCATCAATGAAGCATCTTATGAAAAAATAAAAACTTCTTTTGAATGTGAACGGG
>JALOMN010000200.1 GCA_025455445.1 Cyclobacteriaceae bacterium | reverse complement strand
GCTGCGGATGTAATCGCAGGAAGAGATGCTCACTTCCGTGGCACGCAGGGAACTTCTGTGGTTGGCTTGTTTGGCGCCACCGTAGCGTGGACGGGTGTAAGTGAAAAGACCTTGATTCGCTTAGGTGATACGGATTACGAGAAAATTTATCTCTATCCGAATTCACATGCGGGTTATTATCCCGGTGCAAAACCCATCGCCATGAAATTGATTTTCAGAAAATCAAATGGAAAAATATTAGGTGCGCAGGCGCTGGGTATGGATGCAGTCGAAAAACGCATTGATGTGATCGCTGCCATGATTCAGATGGGTGGCACCATTTACGATCTGGAAGAAGCAGAGTTGTGTTATGCACCACCATTCGGCAGTGCGAAAGATCCGGTAAATTTTGCCGGCATGATCGCAGCTGATGTGTTGCGCAACGATATGCCTTTAGCACATTGGAAAGAAGCGAGAGCAGGATTTATTTTAGATGTGCGCGAACCGGTAGAACTCGCTGTTGAAAAAGTGGACGGTGCTGTTAACATTCCGCTTGGTCAGTTGCGCAGTCGCTTGAATGAGTTGCCAAAGGAAAGAGAGATCAATGTGATCTGTCGTTCTGGTCAGCGTGCTTATCTCGCTACGCGCATCCTGTTACAAAATGGTTTCAAAGCAAAAAATGTTTCAGGCGGCATGCTTGGCCTGGCTCATAATCATTTGTTCGCAGAGAATTAAATACATGAATTCGTTAAGATGAAACCGATAAAAGAAATCGCAAGGAACTACTTGCCAATATTGGAATGGGGCGCAACCTACAATAGCAAAATATTAGTAAACGATTTAGTAGTAGCACTCATTGTTACCATCATGCTCATACCGCAATCACTTGCCTATGCGCAGCTTGCAGGATTGCCGGCAGAAATAGGTCTGTATGCTTCCATGGCACCGCTGATTGTGTATGCGATATTCGGAACATCGCGTTCTCTTTCTGTTGGTCCGGTAGCTACCACCAGTCTTATGACGCTTGCAGCAGTTGCTCCTATCGCAGCACAAGGATCTCCGGAATATGCCGGTGCAGCCGTGGCGCTTGCCTTACTTACCGGGTTGATATTGGTTGTTCTTGGATTTTTGAAACTTGGATTTCTCTCCAACTTTATGAGTTTTCCGGTGATGGCAGGTTTAGGCACTGCAGTGGGTCTTCAGATTGCCGCAGGTCAATTAACACCGGTGTTAGGAATTCCTGCTGAGGGAGGAACCTTTCTGGCTCAAACAATTTCGCTGGTAAAAAATGCGAGCCAGATCAGTGTCAATACGGCCGCTATCGGAATACCGGTAGTCATCTTTTTGCTTGTCGTGCGTAAAAGCCTGGCATCTCTTCTTATGAAAATTGGAATGGGCAAAGGGCTAGCGGGTATCATTTCGAAACTGGGACCCGTGATAGCCATCATCATTACGATTCTATTTGTGTCAGGATTAGGACTCGATAAACAAGGGGTGAAAATAGTGGGCACAGTTCCCGCAGGACTTCCCAGCATTGCACTTCCACCATTTAATCTCGCGCTGTGGAATCAACTCTTAACGCCTGCTTTATTGATTGCGATAGTCGGATATGTTGCTTCGATCTCTGTGGCTCAAACACTGGCTTCTAAAAAACGGCAACATGTTGATCCGAATCAGGAGTTAATTGCTTTAGGAGCTTCCAATATCGGAGCATCCTTATCCGGAGGATTTCCAGTAGCCGGTGGCTTTTCACGGTCTATTGTAAACTTTGAAGCAGGCGCTGAAACTCCTGCAGCCGGTGCTTTTACTGCCGTAGGCATTGCTTTGGTTGCACTTTTTCTCACACCGCTGTTATACTTTCTGCCAAGTGCCACACTGGGCGCAACCATTTTTGTCGCAGTACTTTCAATGGTCAACATTAAGGCAATAAAGTTAACCTATGCGTACTCGCCAACCGATGGCATTGCGATGGCACTGACGATTATCCTTGCGTTAACCCTGGGGGTTATTGCAGGACTTGTAGCGGGCATTGGCATTTCGCTGATGATGTACCTGTACAGAACCTCCAGACCACATATGGCAGTTGTTGGTCAGGTGCCGGGAACACAATACTTCAAAAATGTTGATCGCAACGAAGTGATAACAGATCCCAAAATTGTGTCGATGCGGATTGATGAAAGTATCTATTTTCCCAATGCACGTTTATTGGAAACTAGGATCAATGAATTGGTCTCATCTCATCCGGAGCTGCAACATTTTATCCTCAATTGCTCAGCCGTAAATTCCATCGATGCCTCCGGACTGGAGAGTCTTAAAGCCATTAACCAACGACTAAAAGATACAGGCATCTCTTTTCACCTTTGTGAAGTAAAGGGACCTATCATGGATGGGCTTAAAAAGACACAATTTTATCAGGACCTGAAAGAGCGGATTCATTTTACGAATTACGATGCGGTGTACAGCATTGATCCTGATCTGGCAAAGCGTACACTTGAAGAGATAAGAAAATGATCTTTTAATTTCTTTATTATGGAAATGCCAAATGAGAAAAAAACTTTCAAACAGAAGTTATTTCATGAGCTTTCTGAATACGGAATTAATGTTATTTATCTGACCTTGTTTTTCGGGGTGTTCGCCTTAGCGCGCAGGTTAACATTAGCCCATTATGGCATTTACATTGATGATTACTTCATCGCTCTCGTCAAAGCCCTGGTGATTGGTAAAGTAATTATGATAACAGCCTTTTTAAACATCAGCAAGAAGTTTGAAAATAAACCATTACTAATTCCGGTATTCTATAAAGTATTTTTCTTTGTATTATTTGTTGTCGCTTTTGACGTGGTGGAGGGATTCATTAAAGGATGGATACATAGCGGCTCTGTACCTGGAGGTGTTGAGCAACTCATCCATCATCATTTTTCCAAAATGTGGCTGGGCGGGTTGCTGATGGTTACGTTCGCATTCATACCCTTTTTTATGTTGAAAGAATTGAGCCGTATAATGGGTCATGAAAAATTCCGTGACCTGTTTTTAAGGAACAGGCAGGCTTAGGTTTTAGATGTCCTATTCTTCAAAAGTGCGATGCCGTTGGCATCGTAAATCTTTTTTGAAATTCTTTTTCTATAAATATATCATCCCTTCGGGATGAAGAGATAATGACTTAGTTGTGAAGCTATAGGATGCTGAAGGCATCCAATATTTATAGCGATTCATTCTATCTGTAAAAACGACTCCAACGGAGTCGAACAATACATGGCAATTGATTTTCCTCAACTTTGATTGAGTTCTTCTCTGGCAAACAGAGGTATCTTCATTTAGTTGCAGGTGAAGAACACCTGCAACGGCAGTGGAACCTCTGTGTTTTATTCTCTGTGATTTCTCCGTGGTTATTTTTTTAGTTGTATTGCACAAAGGAGGCAATTGAACTTCGTGAGTCTTCATGCTGAAACCTGCATCATTCAGCCAACTGACAAATGTCATTGCATATATGCGTTTTCTCATTCTTCTTTGATCTGCAAAATGAAGTGAGGTAAGACATTCAGTCTTTAAGTGAAAAAATCAGAAAGGAATTTCTGTCTTCATATGAAACGCAACTCTAAAAATAAATTTTTCAGGATACCTGACTTTCGTTGGATCATCTGTGGTTTCCTCATCTTATTCAGTTTCACATCCCAATTGATTGGACAAACTCCGAAGGTGTCATTCAAAGACTCGCTCGACCATAAAATGGACATGAGCGATTGGATACTTACTGCCCATGGTTTTATGCCGGTGCCTACCATCATTACTGAACCAGCAGTAGGCGGCTTTGGCGGAGGTTTGTTTGCGGTTTTTATCAAACCCAATACACCTTATATCGACACGGTAAAAGGTCAGGTGGTAAAGACACATGCCAAGTCGACCATCTATGGTGTGGGCGGCATCTATACTATCAATGGCACGTGGGCAGCAGGCGCAGCTACACAAGGTGTCATCAAAAAATGGCGTTCGGTATACAGGCTTGTAGGCGCTTACGCGGATGCCAATCTCACGTTTTACAAACAATTCCAGGAGGCCGGTGAGCAGTCGTTTGAGTTTAACATGCGTGTGGTGCCCATGTATGGTCAGCTGTTGAAAGAGTTTGGCCACAGTCACTGGAGTGCAGGCGCCAACTATCTGTGGTTGAAAACAAAACTGATGCGCACCAACAGTGAATTTCACGAACCTCAGGATGTGGAGAGTACCATCAGTCTTCCTGGATTGGTGCTTGATTATGATAAACGCGACAATGATTTTACACCCAACAAAGGCTTGCGCTGGAATACAGTTCTGAACACTTCGGCCGAATGGCTGGGCAGTGATTATACGTATTATGCTGTGAACTCTGCACTCTTTGCATGGATACCTATTTCTGATAAGTTATATTCTGGCTACCGCACGGAATATCAGCAGATGTGGGATGATGCTCCGTTTTTCATGTTGCCCTTTATCACCATGCGGGGTATTCCGGCTGCGCGATATCAAGGCCGGCAAACAGTTGTGGCCGAGACCGAATGGCGCTGGGATTTTACAAACCGGTGGAGTGCAGTTGGTTTTGGTGGTGCCGGAAAAGCGATTCAGGAAAATTATACGTTCAGTGAATCACCATGGCGTTGGGCTGGGGGAATGGGCGGTCGTTATCTGATCGCAAGAAAGCTGAGATTAAGAGCAGG
>JALOMN010000008.1 GCA_025455445.1 Cyclobacteriaceae bacterium | reverse complement strand
ACCTGCATGTTTATCGAAATACCGGTTTCATTAAAAACAGATCTTGATAAGGCAATGAAAATCATGCAGGAAGAAGGCACTAAACATCCGCTTTGTATTGACAACCGAAGCACCGAAGAACTCACCAAAGGAGAACATCCAATTTCAGTAAAAGTATTATCCATTGGTGACTACGGAGCACTGCTTAGAGCATATGCGTGGGCCAATAATCCAAACGATGGATTTGATTTAAAATGTGACTTACACAAATCGATTATTGAAAGATTTGAAAAAGAATCAATCGAATTTGGTTATCCTGCAAGAATATTAATAACCGGCAAGCAATCTGCACAATGAAACGTTTCAGTAAATCCAGAAGAAAAGAAGCCCTCAGAAAAGTAACTGAACATCTCACCGATGTTGTAAAACCAGACACACCGGCTGCAACTGACTTAGCTGTTTATCTTGAATTGATTTCCTATGATGAAAAAAACTTCATCCATCAGGAAAATGAGCCTCTGGAAAACTTGCTCAGCAAGTGTGAAATGAGCAGAAACAATTGGTTGAATATTGATGGCCTGGCCGACAAAACAGTAATTGATCGCGTAGCTGATAAATTTGACTTACACTTCTTGCTTATTGAAGACGTCTTAAACGTAGAGCATCAGCCTAAAACAGATGAATATGATGATTATCTGTTCCTAACTTTAAAAATGCTGTACAGGATAAAAGAAGATCAAATAGATTATGAACATATTAGTTTCGTGCTTGGCAAAAACTTTCTGCTCTCTTTTCAGGAAAAAGAAGGCGACCTTTTTTCAGGAGTGCGCTCCCGCATAAAAAACGACAATGGCATAATCCGCAAACGTGGTACTGATTATCTATTATACAGGTTGGTGGATAGCATTGTAGATGGCTATTATTCTATTCTTGAAAATATAGGTGAGAAAGTAGAAAATCTTGAAGACAATATAACGAGTAACCCAACGGTACAAGATTTTCAGCAGATACAAAAACTGAGAAAAGAATTTATTTATCTGCGCAGGGTGGTATATCCGCTTCGCGAGGCAATAAACAAAATCATAAAAAACGAAAACGGATTTATTGAAGAGCGTAATGAAAAATACTTTTCAGATGTCTATGACCACATCATTCATCTGATTGATTCGCTGGACACGTATAAAGACCTTACCTCTACTTTGATGGACCTCTACATGAATACCATCAACTACAAGATGAACGAGGTTATGAAATTACTTACCATAATCACTACTATTTTCATCCCACTTACATTTATCGCGGGTGTGTATGGAATGAATTTTCATAACATGCCTGAGCTATCCACACGATATGGATATTTCTGGGTATTAGGTGCGATGGGCTTTATTTTTATCCTGATGATTTTCTACTTCAGGTATAAAAAATGGTTCTAAAAATATTATTGATTAATCAGGTATACTTCCACTATTTCAGGAAGTGTTTGATTAATTTTTAAAATCTTGATGTGATATCTGAATAATTCAAATTCCTCTCCTTCTTTAAGCGATGGGCGTTCAAAAGTGATTAGGCCCGCCAGTGTTTCATAATCTTCAGATTCCGGAAAAGGTACCTCAAGATGTTTATTAATATCATGAAGAGTGGATTGCGCTAAGATGTGGAAAGAATTTTTATCTACGGGCACTACAATTTGTTGTTCCTGATCATGTTCATCCTGAATTTCTCCCACCAATTCTTCCAGAATATCTTCAAGGGTAACTAAACCAATCACCCCACCAAATTCACTCACCACAAAGGCCATCTGTGTTTTCCTTCTTTGAAATTCGCGCAGCAATAAATCGATCGGTTTGGTCTCAGGTATAAAGTGAACTGGTCGCATAATTTCACGCAGCGTTTTTGATGCATGATTGATATATGCTGGCACAATATCTTTTGAGTGCACAACTCCTATTATTTCATCCTTTGAATTTTCGTAAATAGGATAGCGTGAGTATCCCTCCTTTAGCACAATGTCCATCGCATTAACGATGGTAGTATCAGCCTGAATCATGCTCATTTTCATGCGGGGTACCATCACTTGCCGGGCTACCCGATTATCGAAATCAAACACATTTTGAATTAATTCTCTTTCTGAAGTTTCTATCGCTCCTCCTTCTTCACTTTCAGCAATAATCAATTTCAGTTCTTCTTCAGAGTGTATTTCCATCTCACTCATTGGCTTAATACCAAATAACTTCAGAATCAGGTTGGCTAAACCATTTAACAACCATATAAAGGGGCGGAATACAAAATAAAATGCTTTTAAGGCAAGCGAAACCCGCAGCGTAGTGGATGCAGGGTAACGGATGGCAATTGATTTGGGAGCCAATTCTCCAAACACAATGTGAAGCACAGTTAAAAAAAAGAAGGCTACCGGCAAGGCAATACTATGCGCAGCTGCCTCGCTCATTTGAAAGCCCAGTGAACTTATGAGATTAAGTATAATCTCAGACATTACATCTTCACCAATCCAACCCAGTCCAAGACTGGCAAGGGTAATGCCCAATTGAGTGGCTGCAAGAAATCCGTCAAGGTTATTAACAATGCTTTTCGCTGCTTCTTTTGCCATAGTGCCCTTTTCAAGAGCAATCTGAGAAGACCTGACTTTCACAATGGCAAATTCAGCTGCCACGAAAAAGCCATTTAAAAAGACCAGGAAAAAAGTTATGAAAAGATCGAGCGTCATGTTTTACTAAACAGCAAATTTAATAAGTTTTTTGAGGGTTATGTCCGGTTATTTTTTTCGATGTAAGTTTTGAGGCAAAAAAGAAAAGATCCTATCTTTCAGCTACCCTTAGCCCAACCCTGATGTTAGTACCCACTGTTCTCTTACTCATTGGATTCGCCATTTTAATAAAAGGTGCTGATTTTCTGGTAAGTGGCTCATCCTCAATAGCTAAAAAATTTAATATCTCTAATATTGCCATCGGTTTAACAATTGTAGCTTTTGGCACATCCACGCCTGAATTGCTGGTGAGTGTAACCTCGTCTTTAAAAGGTTTTAATTCTGCTGCTTTTGGCAATATCGTGGGCAGCAACAATTTTAATATACTGATGATTCTGGGCGTAGCCGGGCTCATCTATCCGCTTGTCGTGCAGCGAAATACGGTGGTTTATGAAGTACCATTATCCTTCCTGGCGGTAGTGATTTTATATTTTCTAGTGAATGACCAGATTGTATGGGGTGGCGAATCCACCAATATGCTTAGCAGAATGGATTCTTTGATATTGATTGCACTTTTTATACTGTTCATGCTGTATATATACCGTACCATGGCAAACGCATCGGATTTGGAAGAGAGCAATATCAAATTGTATAAAACCCCGATGGCCATTGGCTTAATTGTTTTAGGATTAAGCATGCTCATTGGTGGTGGAACATTGGTAGTAGATAATGCAATTATTATCGCGCAGAAATTCAATATCAGCGATAAACTTATCGGACTAACCATTCTGGCAATCGGTACATCACTACCTGAACTGGCAACTTCATCGGTAGCTGCCTACAAAAAAAACACAGACATTGCGATTGGTAATGTGATTGGATCTAACATTTTCAACATGCTATTTATATTACCCATTACCGGGTTGATAAAACCTTTGGAATATAATACTGCAATGAATTTTGACATGTTTGTGTTTGGAAGTGCCACAATCGTGCTCATGATTTTTATGTTCACTTTAAACACACGCAAGCTAGACCGCTGGGAAGCTTTCCTGCTTTTTGCCAGTTATTTCGTATACACAGCAGTGTTAATTGGTTTGGAAAATTAATTGGCTGTTAACTTTCTCTTTTCATGCTTTTCAAAAAACTTTCACTTGCCCGGTTAGCATTTATTTCATTTGCCCTGTTGATTATTGCGGGTTCTTCAATTCCCGGTAAAGAAATGCCCAGCGCCTTTCAATTTGCACCGGATAAACTCATTCATTGCGTTGAGTATTTTGTGTTTGGATATCTCTTATTCAATTGGCTTAAACTTGAATTTCCCGGAACCAAGCACTACCCAATAATCATTGCTACTATATCACTAGGTTCTATGATGGGTATCATAGATGAGAATTATCAAAGGCTAACTCCCGGTCGCTCTCCTGACATTTGGGATTGGGTATTAGATACGATCGGTGTGCTCTTAGCGATAGGCTTAATTTTACTTTTGAACCGGATGGCAGAAAATAAAAAAGGCTCTCAATTTTAAGAGAGCCTTTTCATTTGTGTTACGGGCAGAATTATATCTTTTTCTCTAGCTCAGTAATTTTATCCTGAGCTTCTGTTTTGCCTAACGACAGAGCCTTCTTATATAATTCAATTGCTTCTTTCAAAGTGTCTTTCTTTTTCTTTGGTGCGAGTTTGGTGCGATTAGCAGCCTCTTCCACAGCCTGTGCGCGCATAAAATATGAATCAGCTTCGCTCACTTTGCTGGCAGTCATCAATTCCTGAATGCGTGCTTCAATCAAGGCAAGCTCTTGTTGCTTAGCCTGAATCTGAGCTTCCTTATCATTCAATTCAGCTTCTTGCAAACCCACTGTGGTGATAAGGTTTTGATTGGCATTGCGCAATTGTTCAACGTTCTCGTTTAATGAAGCAATTTCCTTATTGCGGGCTTCTAAATCAGCCTTTAACTTTTTAATTGTAGTGGAAAGTGCTGCATTGTTACCTTTCGACTTGCTCAATGAAGTTTCAAGCGCATCTATTTTCTTCTGTGTATCCTTCACGTAGTTGTTAATATCCTTCATGCGTGAGGTATAACTTTCATAGGTAGTACCTTCTACCATATTTACCCGAAGAACCTGGCGATTGGCATCGATAGAATCCATCAGCACACTTACTTCCTGTAAAGTTTGTGCAAACTGCTGGCTGGTTTGTAATTCAACCTTTAAAGAGTCAACCTGAGTTTTAAGTTTTTCAGCTTCTTTGCCACAACTCATTAGAAAAGTGGCCATAACGATTATAAAAAATGTGTTTTTTAGCATACAGATGTTAGTTTAAGTGATTCAAAATTACGTGTTTATGTGCGTAAGCAGACGCAATTACAAAATTATATTTTAATACTCTTTTAATCTTTCGACAACCTGTAAATTGCGACCGTTTTAAGCAAAAATTCTCTTTAAATGCCCAAATTAATTACCACGCGCACGCGTATTGCCGACCTGGGCAAACCTAGAATTATCGTAATCGGAGGAGGATTTGGCGGGTTAGAAGTTGTTAAGAACTTAAAGAACCTGAAAGCGCAGGTCGTTCTTTTCGACAAGTATAATCACCATACCTTTCAGCCATTACTCTATCAGGTAGCCACTTCAGGTCTTGAAACAAATTCGATAGTTGCCCCTTTCCGCAGACTATTTGGTGCGCAAAATGACTTCTATTTTCGTTTGGGTGAGGTAATTAATATCAAACCTGAAGAAAACTATATCGAAACCTCCATCGGTGGTGTAAAATACGACTACCTGGTTATTGCCAGTGGTGCAGTTACCAATTTCTATGGAATGAAAGACGTGGAAAAGTATTCATCTTCTATGAAAACCATAGTAGATGCTACCAAACTGCGGAATAAAATTATACGGCAACTGGAATATGCGCTGCTTACCGGAGACCAGGAGGTAATGAATAGCCTGATGGACTTCGTTATTGTAGGCGGAGGACCCACAGGCGTGGAGTTGGCGGGTGCACTCACGGAGTTGAAAAAAAATGTCTTTCCAAAAGACTATAAAGAACTCGATATGCAACAGATGGATATTAACCTGGTTGAAGCATCTCCGCGATTGCTCAATGGCATGTCAGAACAAGCAGGCAAAAAAGCGCTTGAATTCCTCACTGAAATGGGGGTTAAGGTTCATCTGAATACCGCGGTGAAATCATATGATGGTTATGAGGTTATCCTCAGTACTGGTGAAAAATTAATTTCTCGTTCGCTTATCTGGGCAGCAGGTGTAACCGGTAATCCTGTGGGAGGTTTAAAACAGGAAGCAATATCACGCGGTAATCGAATTGCTGTGGATGAATATAACCGGGTGAAAGGCTATGAAAATATTTTTGCCATCGGTGATGTAGCGCTTATGGAGGGTGATAGTAAGTTTCCGAAAGGTCACCCTCAAATGGCACCTCCCGCCCAGCAACAAGGCAGACTGGTGGCTAAGAACATAAGCAATATCATTCACAAAAAACCGCTCACACCATTTCGCTATTTTGATAAGGGCTCGATGGCTACCATTGGAAGACATAAGGCAGTTGTAGACATGGGTAAGGTAAGGTTTCAGGGATTCTTCGCATGGTATGTATGGATGTTTGTGCATCTTATGTCAATAGTTGGATTTAGAAATAAAGTGTTTACCTTTTTCAGCTGGATGTGGAATTACTTTTCGTACGACCGGAGCAATCGCCTCATCATTGGCCGCAATGAAGAAAAAATTTTGCAGGAGGAAGTGAAACATTAACTTCAGATATGGATACCAAAGACTCCCGATATCAAAAGATTTCAGCAGCCGGTGTGCTGGTGGCGATGGGTATAATTTATGGAGACATCGGCACCTCGCCTATATATACCTTACGATTTATTGTAGGCAGCCATGAAATTACAGAAGAACTTATTCTAGGTGGTCTATCCTGTGTATTCTGGACGCTCACACTCATCACCACTATAAAGTATGTGTACCTCGCGTTAAGCGCAGATAACAAAGGTGAAGGTGGAATATTCGCGCTCTATGCGCTGGTAAGAAGGTATAAAGCAGGTTGGGTAATTTTTCCGGCCATTATCGGTTGTTGCACACTCATTGCTGATGGATTTATCACACCCGCCATCAGTGTAACCTCTGCCATTGAAGGATTGCGCACCTTCAATCCGGATATCACACAACAAACCGTGATATCAATCGTGATCGTCATTTTACTCGTTTTATTTATTTTTCAGCAATTCGGTAGTGTGATTGTAGGGCGCACGTTTGGCCCGGTAATGCTTATCTGGTTTTTATTCATTGGTGTAATTGGTGCTTATCACCTGGCACAACATTTATCGATACTGAAAGCAATAAATCCTGTTTATGCATTTAATCTCTTAGTTAAGTATCCGGGTGGATTCTGGATTTTGGGTGCTGTATTTCTGTGCACTACAGGAGCAGAAGCTCTTTATTCAGACTTAGGTCACTGCGGAAAACAAAACATTCGCGCAGGCTGGGTATTTGTCAAATTTTGTTTGCTGCTAAGTTATTTCGGCCAGGGAGCCTGGTTACTGGAACGTGAAGGAACCAAATTAGAAGGTGCGATACCCTTCTTTGAAATGATACCTGAGCAAATACTTTTTCTCGGAGTCATCATCGCCACGATGGCCACCATCATTGCCAGCCAGGCCTTGATATCAGGCACATTCACGCTGGTAAACGAAGCTATGAAACTGAAGCTCTGGCCTGCCACACTGGTGCGCTATCCAAGTCAGCTGATGGGACAAATCTATATTCCATCCATCAACTGGATTCTAATGATTGGGTGCATCATGGTGGTCCTTTTCTTTCAAGAATCCAGTGCCATGGAAGGTGCTTACGGTTTGGCCATCACATTTGATATGCTTATGACCACCTCACTGCTGGTCTATTATTTTACAACTTCTAAAAAATCGCGAATCCGCTCTTCCATTCTTGCGCTCGTTTTCTTTTCGATTGAAGGAGCTTTTCTCACCTCAAATCTCAGCAAGTTTAGTCATGGTGGTTGGTTTTCATTCAGTATTGCCGGCTTGTTTTTCTTAATGATGTTTATACTCTATAAAGCCAGGGGTTTGCGCGACAGGCATACGGAATTTGTTGACTTAAAACATTATGTACAACTGATTCAGGATTTACAGGCAGATAACAGTGTGCCAAAAGAAGCAACCAACCTGGTGTATATGGCTGTGGCCAACAGCAAGCGATATATCGATTCAAATATTATTTATTCGATTTTTAAAAAACGACCGAAGCGTGCCGATGTATACTGGTTTGTGCATGTCGATACGGTGGATAGTCCTTATACCTCCAAGTATTCAGTAGATACAATTATTCCTAAAAAGTGTTTCTTTATCAGAATCAAACTTGGATTTAAATCGGACCATCGTGTAAACCTTCTCTTCAACAAGATACTTCACGACATGGCTGAATCAGCCGAGATTGATCTTATCAGTCATTATGATTCGCTGCAGCGACATAGCATGCCCTCAGATTTTAAGTTCGTAATTCTGCATTCACTCGCATCAGTAGATAGCGAAATTTCTACCTTCGATAATCTTATCATTCAAGGATACAGATTCATTAAAAAGCATAGTTTATCTACCGAAGAAATGTACGGACTTGAACTTGCCAATGTGGAAGTGGAGCGCGTGCCTATTATGGTAGGGCCCCCTGCCAAAGTGCGAATCAAGCGCGAGAAAGAAGAGAGCGAGCGTGAAAAAGAACTGCGATATCATAATATGAACTGAGCGATATCGGACAGGGTCGTTCAGAAGTGACCGCCACTATTTTTAAATATCTGCAATAGAAGCTTAATTGGCTGATTTCTTATTGGCATTGAATTGGAATACACCGTTCCAAATTCGATACTATGCTGCAAAGTTATGTGAAGATTGCCTTGCGTAATCTGGCTCGCAATAAGGTGTATACTTTTATCAACATCTTCGGTCTTGCATTGGGTGTAGCATGCTGTCTGCTTCTTTCACTTTATATACAAGATGAAATGAGTTATGACAAGCATCACAAAAATCTTGAAAACATTTATCGCATCACTACCCAATTTGAATCTGAAAAGGGGATTGATAAACAAGGAAGTTCCTCACCTCCTATTGCACCCTCGCTCATGGAAGAATTAATTGAAGTAGAATCTGCAGCACGTGCATTAAATCCTCCAGGATTATCGCATAACTTAATTAAGTATGAAGAAAATAGTTTTTATGAATCCAATGGCTTACTTACAGATTCAACACTTTTTGATGTGTTGACCTATGAGTTTATTGCAGGCAATCCAGGCAAAGCGCTCACTCAACCAAATACAGTAGTAATTTCTGAAAAGCTGGCAGCCAAGTTATTTGGAAATGAATCCGCGCTCGATAAAAGTATCATTATAAACCAGGGAGGACCTGAGGCTAATTTTAAGATCACAGGTGTATTTAAAGAAAATACGAGAAGTCATCTCAAAGCGAATTTCTTCATATCGTGGCAAAGCTCCGGATGGGCTGAATACATGAGGATGGATAACACTGCAAATGAATGGGCAGGACAGAATTTCGTTCCTTCATATGTAAAACTTACGCCCGGACATAATAAGCAAGAAGTAGAAAAAAAGATGAACGATATACTGGTTAAGCATGGAGGCGAAGGCATGAAGGCGATGGGAATGAAAAAGACTCTGGCACTTGAGCCCGTAAAAGACATCTACCTGAAATCAGATTTTGGTCGCAGTCCGCGCATTAGATATATCTATGTGATTGCTTCTATAGCATTTTTCATATTATTGATCGCCTGTATCAATTTTATGAATCTCTCCACCGCCAAAGCCACTAAACGCGCTTCTGAAATTGGCATCCGAAAAGTAATGGGCGCATATCGAAGTTCGCTGGTGAGTCAGATTTTAGGCGAGGCCATGGTGATTGTCATACTGGCTATCTTAGTAAGCATTGCCATTCTACAACTTAGTCTTCCATTCTTTAACGAAGTCACCGGAAAGACAATCTCATTCGGAGCCGAAAACATCGAGTACTTTATTTTAGCTTTGATTTCGATTACCATCCTCACAGGTTTAATAGCAGGCAGCTATCCTGCATTTTATTTATCATCCTTTCAGCCAGCTCAAGTGCTAAAAGGGAAATTCAATTTAAGCGGAACATCCGGTTGGTTGCGACAAGGACTTGTAATTTTTCAATTCATGATTGCCATTACGCTGGTCTGCGGAATGATTGTGATTTCAAAGCAACTAAAATTCATGCAAGAACAGGATTTGGGTTTTAACGCAACAGCAAAAATTGTATTACCCTTGCGCACACAAAATGCACAAGAGCAATACTTGTCATTGAAAAAACTTTTAGAATCTAATAGCGCTATCGAGCGAGTTTCAGGAACAGACTACATTCCGGGCACACCAATCTATAGTGACATGAATTACTATAGCGAAGGTGGAAATATGGAGAAGGCTGTAATGCATAGAAGAAATTTAGTTGATGCGGGATATCTTGAACTGTTAGGAATTAAATTAATTGCGGGACGATATTTTTCAGAAAATCCACAAGCAGAAAATAAAACCAATATTATTATCAACAGAGCTTCGGCTACAAAACTTGGTTTTGAACCAGACCAGATTATTGGTCAACCCTTATACTTTGATTGGCATGGAGTAAAATATACCTTCCAGGTAATTGGTGTGATGGAAGACTACCATCAGACTTCTTTAAAAGATGCTATCTCACCTACCATTTTTGAAGTGGCAACAGAAAATCGTCAATTCCCCTATCTGATTGCCGGTCTGCATACTACTGACTTTGCTGAAACAACTAAAACAATAAGCCAAATCTGGAAGAGCCTGGTAACAGATACTCCATTTGAATATTCGTTTCTTGATGAAACCATTGAGCGACAATATAATGAAGACAAAAAAGTGTCTGACATCATCACAAGTTTTACCGTCATAGCAATGATTATCTGCTCCATGGGTTTATATGGTTTAAGTACTTATATGGCCGAAAGAAGGTTTAAAGAAATAGGAGTGCGGAAAGTAATGGGCGCCAGTGTAAGCCAAATAGTAAGGATGATGTCACAGGAATTTATTCGATTGGTGGTTATCGCATTTTTAATTTCTGTGCCTTTGGCATGGTATGCCATGAATGAATGGTTAGCTGGTTTTGCTTATCACATTTCGCTTTCCATCTGGATATTTATTTACGCAGGCTTTGCCTCTTTGATAATTGCATTGCTCACCGTCAGCTTTGAATCTTTCAGGGCTGCATCCATAAATCCGGTTAACTCATTACGTACTGAATAATCTTACTACTAATCAAGTCAGCTTATGTTTAGAAATTACTTAAAAATCGCGTTTAGAAATTTACTCAAGAACTCTGTTTATTCTTTTATCAACATCGCAGGGCTGGCTATCGGAATCGCCAGCAGTATTCTGATTATGTTATGGGTGGCTGACGAATATGCATACGATAAATTTCACGCTAACTACGATCGAATTTACAAGTTATATCAAAGCCAGCAGTGGGCACAAGGCGTTGGCACCAGTAATTCAATGCCCTACCCATTATCAGAAACAGTGAAAAATACCAGCAGCCAGGTGAAACATCTTGTAATGACTAACTGGGGCGAAGGCAACATGCTGCAGGTTGGTGATAAAAGAATTAATAAAATCGGCCTCGCTGCTACTGAAGACTTTTTTAAAATGTTCAGTTTTAAAATGCTTAAGGGCGACCCCAACACTGCATTAACCGAACCTACCTCCATTGTTATCACTGAGAAGCTAGCCAAAATACTTTTTGATAATTCAGATCCGATTAATCAACTAATAAAAGTTGACAATGGAAAAGAATTAAAAGTGACCGGAGTGATTAAAGATATTCCACGCCAATCATCCTTTGCTTCATTTGATTACATATTACCTTTTGCGTATTTCGAAGCTACTCAAACCTGGGTGCGTAATTCCCGCAACAATTGGGAAAATAATTCCTTTCAGATGTACGTTGAATTGCAACCCGGGGCCAATGAAGCCGATGTGAATAAAAGCATTGCCAGTCTGATTAAGGATAATAACCCCAAAGCAAATACCGCAAAGCTCTTCCTCCACCCGATGAGCATGTGGAGATTGTATTCAAATTTTGAAAATGGAAAAGTATCGGGCGGAATAATTGAATATGTTCGGCTATTCAGCGCCATTGCAGTGCTGGTGCTATTGATAGCATGCATCAATTTTATGAATCTCGCCACAGCCCGAAGTGAAAGCCGGGCGCGCGAAGTTGGAATAAGAAAAAGCGTAGGTTCACGAAGAAAAGAATTAATATTTCAATTTATCGGTGAATCTGTCATGCTCACATTCATTGCGTTTTTAATCGCAATGGTCATGGTTGAATTAGTGTTGCCTTCCTATAATTTATTAGTTAATAAAAACATAGCTATTAATTATGGAAATGTATGGTTGTGGATTGGTGCAATCGGCTTTATTATTATAATAGGCATTTTCTCAGGCAGCTATCCTGCCTTTTACCTCTCTTCATTCAAGCCTGTAAGCGTTCTTAAAGGCAAGATAACAGTGGGCAAAGAAGTTAGTACCCCACGCAAAGTGCTGGTGACTCTGCAATTCGGTTTCTCAATTTTTCTGATTATCGGAACTATTGTGATTTATCAACAAATCATGCATGTAAAAAACAGAGACATTGGTTATGACAAAGAGAACCTTATGATGATCTGGACAAATAATGAACTAGAAACAAATTTTCAAACTATCCGCGAAGAGTTATTGAAGAGCAATGCTGTGAAATCGATTTGTAAAAGTAACAGCCCTATTACCGCCATATTTGCTAACAATGAAGTAAAATGGCAAGGTATGCCAGGTGATCAACGCGTAGCGTTTTCTACCATTGCAACAGCCTATGATTACACTGAAACCATGGGTATTAAAATGATTGCCGGGCGCGATTTTTCAAGAGACCATAAAAGTGATTCTACTGCAGTAATTGTAAATGAAGCAGCTGTTGAAATGATGGATATGGCCGAACCTATCGGCCAAAAAATAATTTATGGAGATCGTGAGTTGGAAATTATTGGTGTAATTCCAAATATCGTCATGGATTCGCCTTATCATCCGGTGGAGGCCATGATGTTAATTTTTGAACCGGGCTGGACCAGCACCATTTCTATAAGGTTAAATAAGACAGATGACTTACGAGCTTCCATCAACGAAGTGGAAGCCATATTTAAAAAACTTAACCCGTCTTATCCATTTGAATTCAGATTTGCTGATTTCGACTTTGATAAAAAGTTTGCCAACCTTAACCTGATTAGCAGGCTTGCAGGAATATTTGCAACACTTGCCATTGCTATCACTTGCCTCGGATTATTTGGATTGGCTGCGTTCACTGCCGAACAACGCACAAAGGAAGTGGGTATCAGAAAAGTGCTGGGTGCTTCTGTAAGCAGTCTTATCATTCTGATTTCAAAAGACTTTACACGCCTTGTAGTGTTTGGATTTCTGTTCTCAACCCCTATTGCATACTGGTTCTTAAATGGTTACCTGGAGCGTTATCCATACCGCGTTTCGATTATCTGGTGGGTATTTCCTTTGGCAGGCTTAAGTGCGCTAATATTAGCATTAATGATTGTTAGTACCCAGGCCTTTAAGGCTGCTACGGCCAACCCAACGCAAAGTTTAAGAAGTGAATAGCTGCTACTTAATGACGAAATAATATTTTTTAATTCCTACTAGGGGTAATTGACAATCTGGTTGTCATCTATACAAAATGATTTACCATGAAAAAGCTACTTATCCTTTCCCTGGCATTGACTTTGTCCATGTTCGCACTTTCACAAAATGTGATAAATAAAAATACCAGTCCCTTTAATAAGGTGTCTGTTTCACCCAAAATTAATTTACAACTTATAAAAGGGGATAAAGAAAGCGTTCGAATCAATTACTCCGGAATTTCTTCAGACAAAATAAATATCGAAGTCGTCAATAGTCAACTGCGCATTTACCTGGACGATGCCAGAATTGTAGACAAACGCAAACGAGTTGATTCTGAAGAGTATGGAAATTCAAAAGTAAGTATTTACGAACATGCCAATGTAACTGCCTATGTTACCTATCGTGATTTAAAACAGCTTGAAATGCGTGGTGAAGAAGAACTCGTTTGTGAAGACCCAATAAGTGCTGATAAATTCAAACTACAAATCTATGGAAAGGCTGATGTGATGCTCACAAACATTCAAGCTAAAAAATTTAAAGCTGCGATATACGGAGAAAATAAAATCAAAATTGACTCAGGAGAAACAACTCACCAGGTGTAT
>JALOMN010000199.1 GCA_025455445.1 Cyclobacteriaceae bacterium | reverse complement strand
GATCCACCGAACCCACGCCCACACACTTCATTCCGGCTGCCAGTGCTGCCTCAACACCGGCTTCCGCATCTTCAAATACAACACAGTTAGCGGGTTTTATATCAAGTTTTTTTGCAGCCAATAAAAATATTTCAGGATCTGGTTTTGAGTGCGTCACCATCGTGCCATCTACCACAGCATCAAATTCATGTGAAATGCCAAGAATCTCAATTACACGAGGTGCATTTTTACTGCTGGATGCCAGCGCTACCTTAATGCCTTGCTGGCGTATTGCCTGAAGCAATTCTCTTACTCCCGGAAAAATTTCTTCCGGCCTGATCGATTCAATATATTCAACAAACCACTTATTCTTTTTTTCAGCCAGTCTTTCTTTTTCCGATTCTTCCAGGTGGATGTTACCCAACTCCAGGATAATTTCAAGTGACCGCATGCGGCTCACACCTTTCAGTAATTCATTTTGTTGTGGCGTAAGGTTGATATTGAACTCGCTAGCCAATCGCTTCCATGCGATATAGTGATAGTGAGCGGTATCTATAATCACACCATCCAAATCAAAAATAATAGCTTGTGTCATGTATTGTTTATTGGGTTTGTAGTTTTTGGGGGTTATACATGACCTTGTTTGATAATCTGATCTATTTCTTCCAGCGATTTAAACACATCAAAACTTTTACCTTGTGTGCGCAACGCACCAAATGCATTGCCATATTTTGCAGCTGCAATATAGTCTTTGGGATTATTCACCAGGCCATACGAAAGTCCTCCAGCGAATGAATCACCGCAGCCCGTGGTATCAATCACTTTTTCTACTTTAATGGAGGGCACCAGTTCTTCCACAATTTTACCTCCGCGTTTTTTATAGAACGTAAGACAACCGCGTGAATCCAATGTTACATATACGCACTTCACTCCTAACTTCAGACAGTGTTCTGCAAATTCACGAATCTGCTCGCGGGGCAATTCCTGATCACCAAAATCCTGGCTCTCATATTCCTTTTTAAACCATGACGCATGCGCTTCTTCAAGGTTCATCTTTAATACATCAATATAAGGCAACCACACATCGCGGTCAATCCAGAATTTGCGCTGTCGCTCACCGGTGATTAAACAAGCAGTGGTGGGTCCGTGCGCATCGAAAATAATGGTGCCTTTGCTTTTTGATTTCAGATACTTCAAGGTATCCAACGACACTTCATAATCGCTTATTGGGATAAATACAAATACATCGCAATCGAGTAGATTGCTCATGTCAGAAGGGATGATAGGATCCATAAATCCTGTCTGGCGCTCGAGGCGGTTGTTCTGATCTACAAAACGCAAACTGATAATGTCGCCCTGATCATTCGCAGACGTAATATGTTGCAGATTCATACCCTGATAACCTTTAAAAACTTCTGCTACGTTGTCTTTATCTACGCTGCGCACATGCGCCACCGGTATTATCTCAAGATCTTTGTTGCCTAACTTAGAGAGTGCAATCACAGGATGTGTTACACAACCCCACTTCTGAATGAGGTCACCTGTGTGTGTAACAATATGGTCGCGTGGAATGGGGCCAACAACTGCAATTTTTTTCATCGGATAGAAATTTTGTAAGTGAATAAAATTTTCGTTTGTCTATGGTGTGGTGTGTTGTTCATCGGTTAAAATCATGCAACCAGAAAGGCAGCGCCAAAGACCCCGGCACTGTCGCCCAGTTTAGGTTTCAATATAGGTGTATCCAGCTTATTGTTAAAAATATAGTTTGCTAATGACTTTGGCCCTTCGGTATAGATAATGTCAATATTTCCCACGCCACCACCAATCACAATCGCATCCGGATCTAAAATATTTACTACTACACTTAATGCAAGGCCGAAGAAATGTATCAACCGCTCGATGGTTTGCTTTGCGTAAGGATCCACCCCCGCTTTATATAATTCATAGATTTCTTTCATTGATTTGTGCTGCCCGCTCAACGATTCATAATATCGCTGTAATGCCGGGCCACATAATACCTGTTCCACACAACCCTTTTTTCCACAATAACAAAGGTCACCTGAGTCATCTAAAAAATTATGCCCCCACTCACCGCCAATGCCTTGCAGGCCATTAATCACCTTTCCATCTACTACCACCCCACCGCCCACACCGGTGCCCATTATCACACCAAACACTACTTTGGCATTGGGTACCTTATCCTTCACTATGCCCATATTAGCTTCAGCCAGTGCAAAGCAATTTGCATCGTTAGCCATGTAAACCTTCATGCCCAACACTTTTTCCAAATCTGTTTTCAGAGGCATTCCGTTCAGAGCGGTTGTATTACAATTTTTCATCAGGCCAGTACCCGGGTCGCGTGTGCCAGGTGTGGCTATACCCAGCTTCTCCGGACGATAGCCCGCGAAGGCTTCCATCTTATCGACAACTTTTTTAATCTGATCGATGATGTGATCATAACCCAAATGACTTTCTGTAGGCAATCTATCCCGAAAAAGAACCTGAGGATCCTGTGCGGATTTCAGAATCGCACCTTCTGCTTTGGTGCCTCCTAAATCAATTCCCCATAGGTTTTCAGTCATGTATGAACCGGTTTAAATCTTATCACATTGGTACACCACCGCTTCCCAAGGTCGCAACTGAGAGGCCGGTCGGGATGTGGAGTAATTTCCAACCAGCGGCAGCGCATTTTCGGGTATGAGATGGTCGGGTAAGATAATAACCTCGGCAGAAAAATTCAGAACAATCAGCAACTTTTCTTTTTCGCTTTCGCGGAAAAAAAGAAAGATTTTTTCAGAATTTGTTTCTATCGGCAGATAGACTCCATAGGTGAGCACTTTATGCGATTTACGTAGGGCGGTCATAGCTCTGAAATAATTCATTATAGAGTGTGGATCATGTTCCTGACTGGCCACATTGATAGAGTCCTTATTCTTGTTCAACTCCATCCAGGGAGCCCTTGAAGTAAAGCCTGCATGATTTTCATTGTTCCACTGCATGGGTGTGCGCGCATTGTCGCGACCCGAATAATTAACCGCCACCAAAAACTCTGATTCGGTTATTCCCCTTCTTTGCGCTTCACGCCATCCGTTGATCGTTTCAATGTCGTGCGATTGATTGATTGAAGAAAGTGTTGTATTGGTCATTCCAATTTCATCACCCTGAAAGATGAATGGCGTGCCACGCATGGTGAGCAGCAGGGTAATCAACAGCTTGGCCGACTTATCCCAATATTCTTTGTCATCTCCCCAGCGCGATACCATGCGCGGAAAATCATGGTTACCCAGAAACACACTGCCCCAACCCTTTTCTTTAAAGGCGTCATCCCATGTTTTAAAAACTTGCTTGAAATCCTGGAGCTTCCAGGGAATCGGATCAAATCTTCCGCCCGGGCCCTGGTCCATAAACATATGACCGAAATGAAATATCATATTCAACCCATCCTTTTCATCAAGGTAGTCGAGTGCATTCTGAGGTGTGATACCCGGACCCTCACCCACCGTAATTACATCATAATTTCTCCACAAGGTTTGCCTGGCTTCAGCAATAAATTGTTTGAGGCGAGGTCCGTTCGCATAATACTTTCGAATTGTTTCATTAAAATCGGTGGTATCCGTATCCGGAAAATCGGTGCGTTTTGAAATTGCCGAGATCACATCCAGCCGCAAGCCATCCACTCCTTTATCCAGCCAGAATTTCATCAATGCATAGAGTTCCTGCCGGAGTGTTGGATTCTCCCAATTTAAATCAGGTTGCTTGCGCGAAAACAAATGCAAATAATATTCATCGGTTGTTTCATCATATTGCCATGCACTGCCGCCAAAGAACGAGGGCCAGTTGTTGGGAGGCCCACCATCTTTTCCTGGTCTCCAGAAATAATAGTCCCGGTAAGGATTGTCTTTCGCCTTTTTTGATTCTTCAAACCAAGGATGCTCATCCGATGAATGGTTGAGCACCAAATCCATAATCAACTTAAGTCCTCGCTGATGAAGGCCTGCCAGCAGTTCATCAAAGTCTTGCATGTAGCCAAACTCTGGCTGAATCGAGTAATAGTCACTGATATCATAACCGCCATCATCGTTAGGTGATTTATAAATCGGGTTGAGCCAAACAGCATCCACTCCCAGGCTTTTAATGTAATCCAGTTTTTCAATAATGCCCCGAAGATCACCTACACCATCTCCATTGCTGTCTTTAAAACTACGTGGATATATCTGGTACACGATGGCTTCTTTCCACCAGGTTCTGTTCATAATAATTCAATGGGCTTATTCCTTATCAGGGTAATTGGACATTTCATTAAGAAAACGGGAAACAGAAACAATTGGGATACTCTGAAATGGATCCAACGTTAGTAAATCACCATCTCGCGTAATCAAGTAATTTGCCTTACCCGACAGAGCAAGTTCCAAAAACATATTGTCATATGGATCTCTGCAAATATAGACTTTAGTTGTTATCGTCACCGGATTGGTAAGCATGAGATAATTTGATAGAAAATCAACCTTATCTTGTTGATCTAAATATTTTTGGAGTCTGGGTTTTTCTAATGTTCTCGCTAGTTCAAAAAACGTTTCATCACTGCGAATGATATCACCTTTGCGCAGCGCCATTTCAAATGCTGCCCTGCAGATGCCATCACCAAGTGCAGCACTGATCAATACGCTGGTATCAATGACGAATAACATTACTCGTCTTTCATCAAATTATCCAGA
>JALOMN010000198.1 GCA_025455445.1 Cyclobacteriaceae bacterium | reverse complement strand
TGGCAGCCTTGTTTATTTTCCTCTTCACGTTGGATCTGATGATTGCCTCCTTGCAACACATCGGAAAAGATGCTACCGAGGTGATTATCCTGGCAACCTCTAATCCATTTACGGGTTTATTTATCGGCCTATTAGTGGCTGCATTGATTCAAAGCAGTTCTGCCACCACCTCCATGATTGTCGTATTGGTTGCTTCCGGATCGATCACGTTAGAAGGAGCTATTCCCATTTTAATGGGAGCTAATGTAGGCACCACAATCACCAGCACCATTGTCTCACTGGGCTTCATTACTAAAAAGAAAGAGTTTAGAAGAGCCGTAACGATTGGCACGTATCACGACTTTTTTAATATTCTCACCGTAGCAATTTTATTTCCGCTGGAGTATAATTTCGGATTTCTTTCCGGCCTGTCTCAATATGTAGCCAGTAATTATTTTAGTGAGCCTATCGGTCACGCACAAAAACAATTTTCTATGCTTGGCCCGGGCTTCAGCCCTTTCATAAACTTCATTATTTCCATTATCAATAATGGCTTTCTGTTGGTTGTACTATCTATTTCATTACTCTTTGGTTCCATTCTCTTTTTTAGAAAAGTACTTTCAAAAACGTTAGGCTTTGGTTCGCAAGACAGGTTTCAACACTTCTTTTTTAAAAATTCACTCAAGTCATTTGCCTGGGGGTTGCTTACCACAGCAGTAATCCGATCCAGCACGGTTACCACCTCTCTGGTTGTTCCACTGGTTGCTAAAAAAGTAGTAAGAATAAAGTCTGCTTTCCCTTTTGTTTTAGGAGCGAACATTGGCACTACAATCACGGCCTTTTTGGCTGCCTTGTTCAACTCAAATGCTGCCATCAGCATTGCAATTGCTCACTTTTTATTCAACCTGATTGGTGTGCTAATATTCTTACCATTGCCTTACATTAACCAACTACCTATAAAATTGGCTGATGGTCTTGGGCGACTAACACTCCGATATCGGCTTGTAGGATTCTTATACTTACTGTTAACTTTTTTCTTTATTCCATTTTCACTCATCTACTTCAACAAGGATTCTGTGCAAGTGCAGGAACTTCATTATCAGCAAAATGACTTACTTACAGGAAAAACAATTACGTATACAACGCTAACAAAAAAGTATCTTAATCAACCAATCAACAATTGGATTCAAAACGAACCAAAAGCATATAAGTTGAACGATACCTTATTAATGCAAACGGTGTTCAGAAGAAAAAATCTCATGTTGATAAATAGCGAGTTTTTTGAATTTAATAAACCCGGATTTTGTCGCGATGAAGAAGATGTAAATGGAAAGTTCAAAACGTGCATTCGTGAAATAATGCCAACCTATAATGTAAGTGCTATGCTGCGGGTCGATTCGGTTTATGTATTTGAGAAGGAATGGTACCAGCCCCAGCGCGTTGATTCAACCACCATAAGAATTTACATAAGCGCGAAAGAAAACCTGCTTATAAAAAAGGAAAAATATAACGCCAAAGGTAAACTGAAATGGCAGGAAATTTTGTTGGATATAAAGAAGAAGTGAGTTTGGGATAGTTCTATAGCACTCAAATTTTAACCTCTGCTGATAATCCCAGCCCCCCGACTTCAAAAACAAAAGTCAAATTGCCTATATTGTCTCATCATTACCTATGGAAAGCATTAAGGATACCATTTTTAAGTTTCTGCGTTTAGATAATCTGATGAGTCACCTCACCGGATACGTAGAAGCCAGGATTGAACTTTTAAAAGTTGAGATCCGTGAAGAAATTGCCAAAGTACTAGCCAACGCGATTATGATAATCATTGTCGCATTTTTGGCGCTCATCTTTCTTCTTTTTATAAGTGTAGGACTGGCGCATTATCTCAATACCTTTTTTGATAGTGCCCATACGGGTTATTGGATTGTAGCCGGAATTTATGGAGTGCCATGTCTTATATTCTTACTATTCAGAAAGCGCATCAGTCATTCAATGGAAACGCATTTGCTGAAGGCGATCAAACACAAAAAATTATAGTCATGGAATTGTTGGAAACGCAAGATCCGGAAAAGAAAAAACTTATTGAAACCTCTGAAAGGCACAAGCGTGAACTTGAAAAAGAAATTCATGAAATGTCTGATAAAACGGAGCGGGCAGTTAAAAATGCATTAATTATCGGGGGCACACTTGCAGTAGTTTACCTGGCCGTTCGTTTAGCAAGTGGCACGAAAAAGAAACGTGAAAAAATTAAGGGAGTAGATGTTGTAAATGAAGAAGAGGATGATCAGGAAGTATATGCGTCTGCGAAAAAATCATATACTCCTTCATTTCTGTCGCAGGTTGGCGAGCGCCTTGCCGCACAGGCTACCGCCATGGTTCTTCAAGTAGCTAAGGATAAACTGGCTGAATATATCAGTAAGCGAAACGAACAAAAATGAGTATTCTAAAAAGCCTGCAAGAGCGCCATCAATCTGGTAAAAAAAGTATTGCCGTATTAGTTGATCCTGACAAAATAGATGAACCGGGTCGACTCTCTACGTTAATCAATCTGGCCAGTGAAAATTGCATAGATTATTTTTTTGTGGGCGGGAGTTTAATCACCACCACCAACCTGGCACAGGTGGTAAAACAAATTAAAGACAATGTATCTATACCGGTGATATTATTTCCGGGAAGTTCACTTCAAATTGATGCGAATGCGGATGCGATTTTATTTTTATCATTGATTTCAGGTCGCAATCCAGACTTGTTAATAGGACAACATGTAGTAGCGGCCCCCATTTTAAAAAACAACAAACTTGAAGTAATACCAACCGGATATGTGCTAATCAATTCTGGCAAAACAACCTCAGTAGCATATATCAGCAATACCATACCGATTCCAGACGACAAGTATTCGTTGGCTGCCTGCACTGCGATGGCTGGAGAAATGCTTGGCCTGCGTCTTATTTACTTAGATGCCGGAAGTGGTGCAGAGCGAGAAATCAACAGCAAAATGATCACTGCGGTGCGCAAAGCAGTAGATGTCCCTCTGGTTGTTGGCGGAGGTATTAATACCAGTCAAAAAGCACTTAATGCATTAGAGGCCGGTGCTGACCTGATAGTGATTGGAAACGCACTGGAGAAAGATCCCAAACTATTAATTGAAATCAGTGATAAAGTCTACGACTGGAATCAAAGCATTGAAGCAAAAAAGTAACTAACACACTTGCCTATCTCCTGATTTCAAAGGAGGTAAATCCGATCAGCTCTCCAGTAATAACTTCAATGTGATCGATCCGCGCGCGCGAAGGGCCGGTATTACACCACTTGATAAACTTGTAGACTATTTCTTCTGCCGCTTCGGCTTCTATATACACATCACCGTTAGGTTCGTTTCGCACAAATCCTTTTACCTGTAATTCGTCTGCCATTTCTTTTGCAGAAGCACGATAGAAGACACCCTGCACACGGCCTGAAACTGTGATTTTAAAATGTCGTTTATCCATGCCTGCTGATTTTAATTAACTATTAGAAAATATAATCGGTAGTTAAGAAGGCTGATTCACGATTGCGAATAATTTCACTAATAATACTTTTATTGGTCTCGGTGCTTTTGGTTGCTACTAAGGTGCGTATTGAAAAAACCCTAAGCGCGTCCGCTACAGAAAGTGTGCCTTCAGCAGAATCTTTTCTTCCATTAAATGGAAAAAGATCGGGTCCACGCTGACATTGTGTGTTCAGATTAATTCGCCCCACCTGGCTCGAAAATAAATCGATTAACCGGGCAACGGTTTTAGAATCATTTCCAAAAATACTAAGCTGTTGTCCGAAGTTAGAATTCACCACATAGTCAATAGCCTCTTCAATACTTTCATATGGCACTACAGGCACCACCGGCCCAAACTGCTCTTCATAAAAAACTTTCATTTTATTGTTGACGGGATACAACACAGCCGGATAGAAAAAAGTATTCACTGTTTCGCCTCCATGCTCGTTGATGATCTTGGCTCCGTATTGTTTTGCGTCTTCTACCAGCGCAGTTAAGTAGTTTGTCTTGCCCGGCTCCGGAAGGGGTGTAAGAGAAACTCCTGCCTCCCAGGGCATACCATATTTTAGTTTATTGATTTCAACAATTAACTTCCTGTTAAACTCATCCACTATATTTTTATGCACAAATAAAATCTTTAAAGCCGTGCATCGCTGGCCATTAAATGAAAGTGAACCCAACACGCATTCACTCACTGCGTTATCGATATCTGCATCGGGCAAAATGATAGCGGGGTTTTTTGCATCTAATCCCAGTATTGCTTTTAGGCGATGTGGTTTCGGATGAAGCTTCTTCAATTCATTGGCTCCTTTGTTTGTGCCAATAAAAGCAAACACATCTACTTTCCCTGTTTCCATTAATGACCCCACTGTTTCACGACCGCGACCATAAATCACATTAATCACACCTGCCGGAAAACTTTGTTGAAATGCTTCCAACAACGGACGAATCAGTAACACACCATATTTCGCGGGTTTAAACACCACGGTATTACCCATGATTAAAGCCGGCATAAGCGTGCTAAAAGTTTCGTTAAGCGGATAGTTATATGGCCCCATACAAAGCGCAACACCCAGCGGCACGCGCCTAATCTGAGCCATAATCCCTTGTTCCTGCACAAAGCCTGAAGACTTACGATCTAATTCCTTCAGTGAGTTGATGGTATCTACTATATAATCGCAGGTGCGATC
>JALOMN010000007.1 GCA_025455445.1 Cyclobacteriaceae bacterium | reverse complement strand
GACATTGCAATGGCCTTAAATTTTTTGTTGGATGCATCAGAGACTTCGAGTGTTGCAGGGAATCCTTCTACAGAATTACTATTGATGTATTTACCTTGCAATCCAAATCCACCGGTATATTTCAGTTTGTCGCTGCTTAATCCTATGATGTTGATATTTGCTTCATAGGATCTGAACCTCGGAAAAGAGGCGGTTTGTTTGCTTTTATGGTTTATGCTGCGAAACTCAAATACACCTGGAATAGAACTACGCAATTTGCCTCTATAGGTAAGTTTGCCTTGCTGCGCAAGTAACACAGGTTGTGTAGTTTTAAAATTATACTTTGTTAAATCATAAAATACAGAATCGGACGAAAGCCCGGCTGGTGTCCAGTCGAAGCGGCCACCTTCCCCTACAAAGAGTTTATCGCGTAATGAAAATACACCTGAGGTATTATTTAGAAATGCAGAATCGTAGGGTGTAATAAAATTGAGTGTAAGCCTGCTGAATTTTATTACAGCGCCTGAAAGTTCAGGCTGATATATGGGTTGCTGCCATGATGGTTGATTATAATAGCTGGTATCTGGCTCGGTATATGTCTGCAGTGTATCAACCTGTGGAATTAAATAATCGAAGCGATACTCATCATTCGATACTTTTAATGTGAAGCCCTTTAATGCATTTAGGGCATGGTACTCAAAAAAATCTTTACTTGTCTGAAAGAAAATATTAGCCTGATTTAGATTTTCGTTTGCAAGTACCTTTTCTGAAACCGAAAGATAATCGTTCAATTGCGATGGAGTTGCATTCTCAATTGTTACCGCAGATGCAAGTGCACCAAAATAATTTACCATGTAAGGGCGCAACTTATAGCCCTTCTTTTTCATGAGTTGGGATTGTCTGCGTATGATAAGTTGTTGATCCGGGCCCAGGCGGCTCCAGGCAGTTTGAAAAGCAGCTCCTACTGCCATGGCTTCGTTGGATTTGGTATTTTCCAATACAAGCCTCACGCTATCCTGAAAACTATAGTTACGGCTATCCTGTTGGGCAAAAACGCTACCCGTAGCCATTACGATAATTACAATAAATGCCAGTGCGTGCTTCACGTATTCAAAAACCCTCAAATTCGTAAATAAATGGTGAATCTGCTAATCCAATAAGCTGCCAAAAGTCCGTTTCTGAATTTTGGCATTCATTCAAAACAGGTAACTGTGTTTGCTTGAATTTTATTGCACACCTAATAAGAGACAAGCCCAGGTTTCACGCTCATCATGCGCAATGGCTTTGAGACCATATTTATGCCCTTCCTTTATCAAGTCATCAATATCCTGTGCATAAAATCCACTTAATAAAAGTTGCCCCTCTTTTGAAAGGTAAGAGGTATAGGTTTTCATTTCAGCAAGCAAAATATTTTTATTGATGTTAGCCAGAATGATGTCAAACTTTCCATCAAGTTTAACGTCATCAATTTTACCCAATTGGATATGAATGTTTTTGCATCCATTTACCTGAGCGTTTTCCTCGCCATTCTCCACACTCCATTCATCAATATCAAATGCTTCCACTTCCTTCGCTCCCAGTTTTGAAGCCATGATAGAAAGTATCGCGGTGCCACAACCGGCATCCATCACACGCTTGTTCCGATGATCCATTTTCATTTGCCGGCTTAACATCAAATGTGTGGTTTGATGGTGGCCTGTGCCAAATGACATTTTAGGGGTGATGATGATTTCGTAAGGATACTTTTTTTCAATCTTATGAAAGGAGGCGCGCACCAGACATTGATTGTCTACAAAAATCGGCTCCACATTTTTCTCCCATTCCTCATTCCAGTTTTGTTTTTCAATTCTGTCTTGAAAAAACAACAATGGTTTTACGTGTTTATATTTTTCCTGAATGTCACTAAGCAGCGATTGATCAAACTGATTGCCCTCCACATATGCTTCAAATCCCTTTTCTGTTTCAATGAAGGTATCAAATCCCGCTTCGGCCACTTCGGCCATGAGGATTTCGGTAAACTCAGGATCACAGATTACTTGAAGGCGTGTGGAATACATTTTAATGAATAATTGGTACTTCTTATTTAGTGCCTCGAATTTTTAAATCGCTTTCACAATCTCCACAAATTCCCGGCTCTTCAACGAAGCGCCACCTACAAGTCCACCGTCCACATCCGCGCAAGCGAAAAGTTCTTTTGCGTTATCAGACTTTACACTTCCTCCATATAGAATAGAAATATTTTCAGCAATTGCCCCATATTTTGAGGCTATGTGTTTGCGTATGACTGCGTGCATGTCTTGCGCCTGTTGTGAAGATGCGGTTTTTCCTGTGCCAATTGCCCAAACCGGCTCGTATGCAATCACTACTTTTTGTAATCCCTCTGCACTTAAATGAAAAAGACTTTCTTCCACCTGTTGCTTTACCAATGCTTCGTGGGTACCCTTCTCACGAATTTCGAGAGGTTCGCCACAACAGAAAATCGGGGTAAGTCCCTGCGCCAATGCTTTATCAACTTTCTTAGCAAGCAATGCTCCGTCTTCACCAAAATATTGCCTGCGCTCGCTATGGCCTATTATTACATAAGGGATATTCATAGCAGCAAGCATGGCGGCAGAAGTTTCACCTGTGTAAGCACCCCAGTCATGTTCGCTGCAATTTTGCGCACCTACTGCAATGCGATTGTTATTTCCAAGTTGATTATTTACTGCGTGCAAATAAGGAAAGGGCGTACACAACACCACTTTCACATTTCCTTTTACCTCATCGGCTACCATGCCAATGATTTCTGAAGTGAGAGACTGGGCTTCGGCAAGAGTCTTGTTCATTTTCCAGTTGCCGGCAACAATTTTAGTGCGCATATTCTGATTTTTTTAGAAGGTCAAAGATAATGGTTTGCAGCAAGGTTGTATATCTGAATTGATTTTTAACCCCCAGAGTTAAAATGTGCTAGCCATTTCTTAGGGTTTTCACGATGAAGCAGGTTAAACGGTAATTACTTCTCTTCAAACGTGATCGATCCAACCGGATTACTTTTCAGCAATCGCATGCTCTTCACCGGGCCTTTGTAAGTAATATGTACGATGCTGGATTGATCTTCGTGTGTTTCCATAATGATATCGTTGCGCACTTCAATGGTTTTAAATTTTTTCACATTCTCAATCTCTATGTAACAAATCAGTGCGGGGTCTTCACGTTCCATACCCAGAAAGTTCATCTTTTGCAGTTTGCCATCGAGCTTAACCGCAAAATGTTTCAGTACATATTCACTCACCAACTTTTCTGTGGTAAGTCCGTTGTTGGGTTCTATCAAATCCAGTTCGGGCTCATTTCGCTGTACGCGAATTGCCAATTCAAGGTCGTCAATAAAAATACGCGAGGTTATTTGCAGCGCTTTATCTTTTTCACTGTAATTGATTTCTGAAACAGAAATGTGAATGGGATGTAATAAAAAATAAAGGGTGTAAAGAAATGATATCATGGAAATTTTAATCACTAAAACCGTGCCGCCAAAAGTAATTCTTATTGCCCTAAATCAAAATTTACAGCTATACTTGTGGTCTTTTAAAATCGTTGCCGGGAATGAGCGAATTCGCGTTATACTTTGGGTTGGGTCGTGAACATATTCTGGATTATTTAAATGGATATGACCACATTTTATTTGTGCTCGCGTTGTGTGCATTATATTCCGTTCATGACTGGAAGAAGATTCTGATTCTGGTTACCGCGTTCACAATCGGACACTCCGTGACACTGGCGCTTGCTACGCTTGAAATTGTAAATGTAGACTCTGCATTAATTGAGTTTCTGATTCCCCTTACCATCTTTATCACTTCCACCGCAAACCTATTCAGAAGCGAGCAGGCAATATCCAAAACCAAAGTGCAAATGAATTATCTGTTTGCTCTCTTTTTTGGGTTGATCCATGGTCTTGGCTTTTCAAATTTCCTTCGCTCTTTATTGGGAAAAGACCACAGCATTATATCCCAACTATTAGCCTTTAATCTGGGTTTAGAACTCGGTCAAATAATAGTGGTAACTCTTTTTTTGGCGTTGAGTTTTATTTTGGTAGACTTGATGAAAGTATCCAGAAGAGATTTGAAGTTAGTCCTTTCATCCGCCATTGCCGGGGTAGCCTTGGTGCTTTTAAAAGACAGAATCTTCTGGTAATTAATCACGAATAAACAAAAACTGAATATATCTTAATTATGAAGCAATTTATTTTTCTTTTTTTAACACTTGTCTCTGTTGGTGTCTATGCACAAGAGGCTAATAAATGGCAGGGAAAATTTGAGCAACTCGATCAGTTGCTTCCTACGCCAAATGAATATCGGAGTGGCTCTGGTGCGCCTGGCCCAAAATACTGGCAACAACGTGCCGATTATGTGATCAATGCCGAACTGAATGATACCAACCAGAGTATCAGCGGAAGCGAAACCATTACCTACTTCAACAACTCTCCCGATGTGTTGAAATACCTGTGGCTTCAGTTAGATCAAAACATCAATGAGAAAAACAGCTTCACGGCAATGAGTGATGACAATTCCATTCGTGATTCTTCAACCACACGTACACTTGCAGCTGACCTTAAATTGCATGACTTTGACGGAGGATTTAAAATCAAATCAGTAAAAGACGCCAGCGGAAAACCGTTACCTTATACTATTAATAAAACCATGATGCGTGTGGATCTTTCAGAGCCGCTCGCACCCGGCAAACAAATGTCATTCTCTGTAGAGTGGTCGTTCAACATTAACAACCGCATGCACAATATGACATTTAATGATGGCCGCAGCGGCATGGAATATTTTCCGGAAGATGGCAACTATGTATACATTATCGCACAATGGTTTCCGCGCATGTGTGTATATGATGATGTAGTGGGTTGGCAGAACAAACAATTTCTGGGACAAGGTGAATTTACATTGTCATTCGGTAACTACACGGTAAACTTAACTGTTCCCTCTGACCACATCGTGGCAGCTACCGGCATGGTGCAAAATCCAAATGAAGTATTAACTCAAGAGCAAATATCACGGTTTGAAAAAGCCAAGACTACGTTTGATAAGCCTCTGAAGATTGTTACCCAGGAAGAAGCCATAGCAAAAGAAAAAATCAAGGCTACTTCTAAAAAGACCTGGAAATTTTATGCGGAAAACGTTCGCGACTTTGCCTTTGCGTCTTCACGCAAATTTATCTGGGATGCACAAGCTGTGAAAGTGGGTGATAAAACACCCTTGGCAATGTCATACTACTCGAAAGAGGGTAACCCCCTGTGGGAACAGGAATCAACCAAGGCAATTAAGAATTGTCTCGTAACATATTCCAAGTATTCAATCGAGTATCCCTATCCACAAGCTACCTCAGTGCATTCAGCTTCGATTGGTATGGAGTATCCGATGATTTGTTTCAATGGCGCGCGCCCCAATAAAGACGGCACCTTCTCTGATCGCACCAAGTGGGGACTGGTTGGTGTGGTGATTCACGAAGTGGGCCACAATTTCTTCCCAATGATAATTAACAGCGATGAGCGCCAATGGACCTGGATGGATGAGGGTTTCGATACTTTTGTTCAGTATCGCACCCAGGTAGAAAATTATCCCGACATGCCACAACGCAGAGGTCCCGCAGCAGGCATAGTGCCTTATATGAAGAGCGCTCCGGAATGGCAGCGACCTTTAATGGTAAACTCCGAGTCTGTGGCAAGACAAAACTTTGGCAATGAACAATACGCAAAGTGCGCCACTGCATTGAATATCCTGCGCGAAACGGTTATGGGTCCAGAACTATTCGATAAGGCATTTAAAGAATATGCACAACGTTGGGCGTTTAAACATCCAAAGCCTGCAGACTTTTTCCGCACCATGGAGGATGCCAGCGCAGTTGATCTGGATTGGTTCTGGAAAGGTTGGTTCTATACCACCGACTATGCTGATCAAAGCCTGGACAATGTGAAGTGGTATCAGGTGAAAAAAGAAACTAAAGATGTAGAAAGCAAAGGCAAGAATGTGAAGCAGGGAACGCTTGGAGCTGCTGGCTCAGGAAACACAGGCGGCAAAAATGCAAATGATTTCAGTAATGGCCCCGAATATATAACTGTGTTACCAACAGATGATCGTTTTTATGGTGACTTCCGCGCGCGCATTGATGACAAGGCTATGATCTCTAAACTTGAAAGTAAAAATTTTTATGAGCTGACTCTCTCAAACAAAGGTGGATTAATCATGCCTGTGATTATCGAGTGGACTTACAAAGATGGCACCAAGGAAATCGAACGCATACCTGCAGAAATCTGGCGTAACAATGAAAACAAAGTCACCAAGGTTTTTGTAAAGGACAAAGAAGTGGTCAACATTGTTATTGACCCGAAAAGTGAAATTGCAGACGTGAGTGATGATAACAATACATTTCCAAAAGCCACTCAGCCCAGCAAGTTTGATGAATTGAAAAAGAAATAACCAAAATGAAAAAACTAATTCTATTCGCATTAAGCGTAATCTCATTCTCAGCCTTCTCGCAGCAAAAAGATTGGCAGGGAAAGTTTGAGCAATTGGATCAACTCTTACCAACCCCAAACAGCTATCGCAGCAGTTCAGGTGCACCCGGACCTGCATACTGGCAACAAAAAGCTGACTACATTATTAACGTAGAGTTAAACGATGAGAACCAAAGCCTCACAGGCTCAGAAACCATCACCTATCATAACAACTCACCAGAACCGTTGACCTATTTATGGCTGCAGTTGGATCAGAATATTAATGACGGTGCCAGCATGACACGCAAAACATCAGGCGGTGCATTGCGCGATTCTATTCCAGCCAAATTTTTAGCAACTACTGCGGGCGCGTATGATTTCAAAGGCGGATATCAAATTAAGTCCGTTCGCGATGCCGCAGATAAGCCATTACCTTACACTATCAACTTCACCATGATGCGCGTGGATCTGCCACAGCCTTTGAAAAGTGGTGAGAAGTACACATTTAAAATTGACTGGAGCTACAACATCAACGACATGATGAAGATCGGTGGTCGTAGTGGCATGGAGTATTTTCCTGAGGATGGCAACTATATCTATTTTATCGCACAATGGTTCCCGCGCATGTGCGTGTTTGATGATTATGAAGGCTGGCAGAACAAGCAGTACTTAGGTGGTGGTGAATTTGCGCTTACGTTCGGGGATTATAAAGTACGCATCACGGTTCCATCTGATCACATTGTGGGCTCAACAGGTTGGCTGCAAAATCCAAAAGAAGTTCTCACAAAAGAACAAATCGAACGCTTTGAAACAGCTCGCAAAACTTTCGACAAGCAAGTATGGATTGTAACTGAAGAAGAAGCAAAGAAAAAAGAGAAAGAGCGTTCAAAAAAGAAAAGCACCTGGGAGTTTCACGCAGAAAATGTACGCGACTTTGCCTTTGCGTCTTCACGCAAATTTATTTGGGATGCAATGGCTGTAAAGAATGCTGACAAACCAGTACTCGCACAATCTTTATATCCAAAGGAAGGTAATACTTTATGGGCGAAAGAATCTACACTTGCCATTAAGAACACACTTGACATTTATACAGAGCGAACCATTCCCTATCCTTACCCAACTGCTTATTCCATCAACTGGGTAGGTGGTGGAATGGAGTATCCGATGGTGTCTTTTAATGGCGGTCGTCCTGCAAAAGATGGAACGATCTCAGACCGAGTGCGCATGCGTTGTGTATACATCATCGTACACGAAGTGGGGCATAATTATTTCCCTATGATCATCAACTCAGATGAGCGCCAGTGGACCTGGATGGATGAAGGATTAAATTCATTCCTCGAAAAAGAAACCATGAATGCACGCTATCCTAATCTTGGATATAATTCCAACACTCCGAAAGACATTGTGAATTTTATGAAAGGTGATAAGGCGATGATGCGGCCTATCATGGCTACAGCCGATAATCAAGGACAGTATGGTGGAAGCAACGGTTATACAAAAACTGCGGCAGGCCTAACCATACTTCGTGAAACTGTTATGGGGCCTGAACTTTTTGATAAAGCTTTTAAAGAGTTTTCTGAAAGGTGGGCCTTCAAACATCCTAAGCCTGCAGACTTCTTCCGCACCATGGAAGATGCCAGTGCAGTAGACTTAGATTGGTTTTGGCGTGGATGGTTTTATACCACTGATAATACCGACATCACACTGGATGATGTAAAGTGGTTTCAGGTGAAGCAACCAGTGGCAGACCCTGAAAAGAAAAATGTAACTGTAAAGAAAGGCGATCTCGCCAAGAAGAACACCGAGAAAGCATTAGACTTTAGTCAGGGGCCACAGGAATTAACAGTTACCAATACCCCTGAGCAAATGTATGGCGACTTCCGTGCGCGTATAAATGACAATGAAATACGCACCAAACTTGCCGGCAAAAACATGTATGAGCTTACATTTAAAAATACCGGTGGCCTGGTGATGCCCATCGTAATTGAATGGACATACAAAGATGGAAGCAAGGAAATTGAAAAACTCCCGGCCGAAATCTGGCGCCTCAATGAAAAGGAGGTAAAAAAGGTATTTGTGAAAGATAAAGAGGTTACCAACATTGTGATCGATCCAAAACAGGAAACCGCTGATGTGAATTTATCAGACAATGTGTTTCCCAAAAAACCAACTGAGAGTAAGTTCGATCAGATGAAAAAGAATTAATGAAATTAGCTTTTAAAACAAGAAGGCCCCGACTTTTCGGGGCCTTCTTTATTTCAACGAATTAAAAAATTATTTGCCTTTCACTTCGCGGGTTTCATAACTCTCTATTACATCACCCACTTTAATGTCATTCAGATTTTTGATACTGATACCACAATCAAAACCTGCTTTCACTTCGCTGGCATCATCTTTAAATCGTTTAAGTGCTGTCATCTCACCAGAGTAAACCACTATACCTTCGCGAATTAATCGTATCGGGTTGTTGCGTTTCACATATCCATCGGTAACCATACATCCTGCCACCGTACCTACTTTCGAAATCTTAAATACATCGCGCACTTCGGCATTACCCACAATCACTTCTTCCATCTCTTTCTCTAGCATACCTTCCATGGCCGCCTTGATTTCATTGATGGCATCATAGATAATTGAGTAGAGGCGTATTTCAATTTCTTCGTTATCTGCAATTCTTCTTGCCGCAGACGAAGGTCGTACCTGAAAGCCAATAATAATTGCATCAGAGGCAGAAGCCAACAACACATCAGATTCTGAAATCTGTCCGACAGCTTTATGGATAATACTAACCGCAACTTTCTCAGTAGAAAGTTTTAATAATGAATCTGACAACGCTTCTACTGAACCGTCCACGTCTCCTTTCACAATCACATTCAATTGCTTGAATGAACCGATGGCCAAACGTCTTCCAATTTCATCGAGTGTAATATGTTTCTTGGTGCGTATGCTCTGCTCGCGTAATATCTGGCTGCGCTTGTTAGCAACTTCTCTTGCTTCACGATCGCTTTCCATTATCTGGAATTTCTCACCAGCCTGTGGGGCGCCATCCAATCCTAATACCTGAACAGGTGTGGAAGGCCCTGCCTTTGAAACCTTTTTGCCGGTGTCGTCAAACATTGCTTTCACACGACCATGATTTGAACCTGCCACCATTACATCGCCCACTTTCAATGTTCCTGCCTGCACCATTAAGGTGGTAACATAACCACGACCTTTATCCAATGAGGCTTCAATGATTGAACCTACTGCAGGCTTATCAGGATTTGCTTTGAGATTTAACAACTCAGACTCCAATAAAACTTTTTCAAGGAGGTCATCAATACCTTGTCCTGTTTTTGCAGAAATAGCCTGGCATTGATATTTACCACCCCAATCTTCCACCAGAATATTTATTTTGGAGAGTGAATCTTTTACTTTTTCAGGATTGGCTCCTGGCTTATCAATTTTATTGATTGCAATAATGATAGGCACGCCTGCAACCTGAGCATGGTTAATCGCTTCTTTGGTTTGCGGCATCACATCATCGTCAGCGGCAACTACAATTATGGCAATATCAGTCAGTTTAGCTCCGCGTGCACGCATCGCGGTAAACGCTTCGTGACCTGGTGTATCCAGAAATGCAACTTTGTTTCCGCTTTTGGTCGTTACTGAATATGCACCAATGTGCTGCGTAATTCCGCCTGCTTCAGATGCTGTTACTTTTGTATGGCGTATATAATCGAGCAAGGAAGTTTTACCATGGTCAACGTGACCCATGATAGTTACTATCGGTGCGCGCTCCTTCAGATCTGCTTCGTCATCTTTTATTTCTTCCAGTTCTTCTTCTTCTTCCGTAGATGAGGTGAACTGCACATCATAGCCAAATTCATCAGCGATTACTGTAATGGCTTCTGCATCCAATCGCTGGTTGATAGAGACGAACATTCCCAAGCCCATGCAGGTTGAGATTACATCGTTAACCGAAACATTCATCATTGAAGCAAGATCGTTGGCAGAGATAAACTCTGTTACCTTCAATGTTTTTGATGATTCCTGTTCCTGCAACAAACGCTCTTCTTCCGCTTCAGAAACTGCCTGACGTTTTTCTTTTCTGTATTTGGCTCCGGATACTTTTTTCTGGCTGCCACTCAGTTTTGCAAGTGTAGCACGAATCTGATCCTGAATTTCTTTATCTGTTGGTTCAACTTTGGGCTGTCTTGGAGGAAACGGCTTTTGTTGTCCTCCGCGTTGCTGGCCGGATGGTGCCGGACGAGAACCTCTTTGCTCATTCGCATTAGGTATTCTCTTACGCGGTCTTTTTTGTGCTGCTGATTGATTTAAATCAGAAGAAGCCACTGGCTGTTCTTTTTTCTTTTCAGTGGGCAACTCAATTTTATCGACTACTTTCAAGCCTTGCAGTCTTCCGGCTCTGCCTTTAATTAGTTCAAGTTCATGTGGCTCAATAACAGGAGGTGTTTCCACAACAGGTTGCGGCACTTCCTTCTTTGGTTCTTCCTTTACAACTTTCGCCTGTGCAGGCTCTGGTGCAGGCTCAACTTCAACTTTCTTTTCAACAGGCTTCTTTTCTTTTTCAAGATCGATTTTACCCAATACTTTTATTCCTTCAAGTTTGGGCTTTTCAAGCTCCACTTTTTCAGTCTTGGTTTCTTCTTTAGGTTTAACTATTTCTTTCGAACCAAGATTTTTAATAAGTACGCTTTGTTCGTCTTCAGACTTTTTACGCAATGCTTCCGGCTCAGATTTTACCGGGCTTGCTTCTACATGCTTAACTCCAATGGTAAGACCTGAAGCTTCCGCCTTTTCTGAGGCCGAGGAGGCAAACTCCTTCGAGAGCATGGCAAATTGCTCTGGTGTTAATTTAGCGTTCGGGTTATTCTCAACACTAAACCCCTTTTTAGCCAAAAAATCCAAAATGGTATTATGGCCAACATTGAGTTTGCGTGATGCTTGTCCCAATCGTATCATCTTTTCTTCTGCCATGCCTCAAATATCGCTATTTAATTGATTTTACCTCGATTTTATTATGCTTAAACCTATTCAAACTCCTTCTTCAATACGTTAATAATGGATTCAACGGTCTCTTCTTCCAGGTCTGTTCTTCGCACAAGTTCTTCTTTACTTAAGTTCAACACACTCTTTGCCGTATCCAGACCAATACGCTTAAGCTCATCGATTACCCAACTTTCAATTTCATCGCTGAATTCATCCAGGTCAACATCTTCCTCCTGTGATTCATTGGTTTCTCTGAACACATCGATTTCCATACCAACCAGTTTGCTCGCAAGTTTGATATTCAATCCGCCCTTTCCGATTGCTAACGAAACCTGGTCGGGCTGTAAGAACACTGCCACACGGCTATTGTCTTTGTCAACCTTTATGCTTGTAATCTTTGCAGGACTTAAAGCTCTTTGAATATAAAGTTCAAGGTTTTCAGTGTAGTTGATTACATCAATATTTTCATTTTGCAACTCACGTACGATAGCATGAATACGTGAACCTTTCATACCCACGCAAGCGCCTACCGGATCGATGCGATCGTCATACGATTCAACCGCTACCTTGGCTCTCTCGCCCGGCTCACGAACAACTTTTTTAATAGTTATTAATCCATCATACACTTCCGGAACTTCTTGTTCGAACAAACGTTCAAGAAATACTGGGGAGGTGCGTGACAAAATTATTTTAGGGCTGCCATTCACCATGTCAACTTTGTGTACTACTGATTTTACATTTTCTCCTTTGCGGTAACGATCCTTCGGAATTTGTTCACCTCGGGGGATAGAAACTTCATTCCCTTCAGAATCTATCAATAGTACTTCGCGGCTAAGAATCTGATATACTTCGCCAACAATAATCTCACCTACAATATCTTTATACTTCTGATAAAGAATATCCTTCTCAAGGTCTTTTACTTTTTGAATCAACGTCTGGCGTGCAGTTGTTACCGCTCTGCGGCCAAAATCTTCAAGGTGTATCTCTTCTGCTACTTCTTCACCTACTTCAAAATCAGGTTCTATCTTGCGTGCTTCGGTTAAGCTGATTTTATCATGATCCCAGATATCCTCAGAATCATCATCAACAATTTCGCGGAAACGCCAGATTTCAAGGTCACCTTTATCGGCATTCACAATAATATCGAAGTTATCGTCTTCAATATATTTTTTGCGGATCATGTTGCGAAACACATCTTCCAGAATCCTAATCATAGTAGGTCTGTCAATGTTTTTCTGTTTGGCAAATTCTGCAAACGATTCAATTAATGTTGAAGTATCCATAGTTGTCACTATTTAAAAGAAACCATTACTGTTGCTTTTTCTATATCACTAAAATTTATTTCAATTTCCACAAGTTCCATCTTCTTTGACTTTGTACTTTTTTCTTTCGTGGATGGAATCAAAACTATTTTATCTGCGTCTGCGCTCATCAGCTTTCCTTGTAAAATGGATTTATCCTTCTTCGTAACTTTCAACTCACGGCCCACATTTTTAATAAATTGCCGCTTGAGTTTTAAGGGTTGATCCAATCCCGGAGTGCCCACTTCTAAAGTATAGTTGTCGCTAATTAAATCAAGAGAATCCAGGCTTTCTGAAAGTTTTCTGCTCAACTCGGTACAATCATCTATGTTGATGCCGTGGTCGCCATCCAAAATTACAGTAACCTTATAGGGCTTATGCTTGCTTAAAATTACGTCCACCACAAAATGCGCTGCATCTTGCAGGTGTGATTGGGCCAATTCCTTTATCTTTTCAGCGATTTCCATCAAATTTCTATAAACAAAGAGGGGACTTTTCGGTCCCCTCTTTAAATTTTTCCAAGAAAGTGATGCAAAAGTAATCGAATTTTACATGATAGCAAAAAAATATGCTGAATGATATCACTGAATCTACCAAAATTCAATTTTGAATTATCCTTGCTAAGCCTTGGATTCTCGCTTTCTCTGCTCGTTTTCTATGGTTGCAATCTCGATAAGAAACACCTTGAACAAATTGAAAGCAGTCCTGTTTCAGTGCCACAATTTAATTCCGATTCTGCTTTTTGGTTTGTAGAAAAACAGGTTTCATTTGGTCCCCGTATTCCTGGCAGTCCTGCTCATCAAAATGCTTACAAATTATTTGTGGAAAAATTTTCGGGCTATGGGTGGCAAATTGCGGTGCAAGAGTTTGAGGCAACTACGTATGACAATCAGCATCTCACATTAAAAAATATTATTGCCAGCCATCAGCCTCAATTAAAAAGAAGAATACTACTAGCCGCACATTGGGATACGCGTCCTTATGCAGACAGAGATCCTGAAAATAAAAATGCCACATTTGATGGAGCAAACGATGGTGCGAGTGGGGTTGCCGTTTTACTTGAAATTGCGCGTGTAATTAATGACAGCCTCCCAGCTCCCATTGGTATTGATATCATTCTTTTTGATGGTGAAGATTGGGGCGAGCAGGAAGGTGAAAACAAAGATCATCTCTTACCCAAACACCTGGTTTCATGGTGGTGCCTGGGATCACAATACTGGAGCAGAAAAATGCACGTGAAAAATTATTCTGCTATGTATGGAATATTATTAGACATGGTAGGGGGAAGAAAGGCGCAATTCTATCGTGAAGGTAATTCTATGAAATATGCCCCTCGTATAGTTGATAAAGTTTGGAGTACTGCAGCAAAAATTGGCTATTCAGACTATTTTATCAAACAGAATATTGGTGCCATCACCGATGATCACATATTTGTGAATGAGAT
>JALOMN010000197.1 GCA_025455445.1 Cyclobacteriaceae bacterium | reverse complement strand
AGGCGGTTGCTTAGTTTTTAATTTAAGCATCCACTTCATTAGTGGTCCACTGCTCATACTGGTAATTAATGCCATAATTACAAGCGAAACAAATACCTTTTCATTAATCAATCCATTTTCCAGCGCCACCAATCCTAAAATGATTTCCATGGCGCCACGGGCGTTCATACCAAAGCCTACAGCCAGCGACTCGCGCCATGTAAAGCCACCTAGTTTTGTGCCCCAGCCACTGCCAGCAATTTTACCAGCAAATGCAATGGCAATGATTACAAGCGTGAGAAGCAGATCAAAGTTGGCGATGAAATTTACTTTTAGACCAATAGCAACGAAGAATAGCGGAGCGAAAATATTGTTTATAAACTGATGTACAATTTCTTTGGCGCGCTCACTCATGTGCTCTGAATCGCCTACGGCCACACCCACTATGAATGCGCCAAAAATTCCGTGTATGCCTATATATTCCGTAAATGAAGCGGCAAAGAAACACAGCGCCAGCGAGAGTGAAAGCAATCCGCCTGGCCAGGCAAATTTTTTATTTATCCAGGGCAGCCCCCGGTTGATTAATCCTCTGCCCAGCGTTAGCATGAGTGCGGTAAAGCCTACGGTAAGTAAAATGGTATTCCACAATGAAACATTCTGTTCTTTGCCAATCATGCCCAGCACTACGGAGAAAATCAGCCAGCCGATTAAATCATTAATCATGGCGGATGAAATAACGAGCATACCCATTTTTGATTTAAATAGATTAAGATCCATGAGTATGCGGGCAATTACAGGCAAGGCGGTAATTGCCATAGAGGTGCCCATAAAAAGTGAAAAAGCCAGATGGCGTGAACTATCTATACTCCCAAAAAATTCGGGAAAGAAATAGGGGAATGTAAATCCGAATGCAAATGGGATAACAAGGCCCAGTGTGCTGGTATAAATGGCTTGTCTACCTTGTTGCAGCACAATATGAAGGTCTACTTCAAGGCCGGCAATAAATAATAACATTACAACGGCTATCTGGGTAATTCCATCTAATACCAATGAGGAAGATCCGGTTGGGAATAATCCATGAAACCAATCAGGTTGAATCATGCCCAATATGCTTGGGCCAAGAATAATACCGGCAATAATTTCTCCCACAACTGCTGGCTGCTTTACTTTGCGTGCCAGTTCGGCAAAGAGCCTACCCATCAGTAGCATTAACCCCAATTGCATCAGCAAATTCATGATTTCATGTTGGCTGAGCTTACTCATACTTTTTTAGTGGGTTGAATGATTAACAGATTACAGGGCAGATCAGAAAATATGTATTCCTGATCATGGGGAAATATTCTATCGAAGATTGAGAGTTGTCTTTCGGGTGCGCGAATGATAAGCAAGTCTGCGGATTTACGTCTTGCAAACTGCACTAATTCAAATCCGGATTTGCCTGCCAGTAATTTGATGTTAATTTTTACATCCTTATGCGGAATAGTGGCTAAGGCTTTCTCTACTATTTCTGTTTCTTCCTTTACCAGTTTGCGTTCCATCAAATCATATTCTGATTCGGTGCACTGTTCGCGAACCGAAAGGGCAAGGCCTAACATTTTTAATTCACGCACTATATGCACCCATGAATCTTTTTCTTTACGGCCCAGTTGGCAGGCCAATGATATCAAGCGCTCGATTTTATCAAAGCCTTCTGCATCTACTACAATATTTTTTAGCGGAACATATTCCACAGAAGGATTTGTAATCATCCAGATAGAGCATGTTGCCTTGCGCATTATTTTACGCGCTACCGAACCGAGATAATGATTCAGCAAGTTCTCTTTACTTAGCGCCCCTGCAATTAACAAGTCAACTTTTTCTTTCTGACAGATTTTTAAAATCTGATCTGCCGGATCACCCTCTGCCCAACATATTTTGATTCTTTCCGGGGCTATCTTCATGCCATCCATCAGGCTTTGCATAGCCGCTTCTTTCTGGCTGTCTTTGCGCCCCACATGCATAAGTACCAGACGTGCTTGAAAGAAATTTACCAGTCTGGCTGTCTCTGCTGCCATCGCCTGAGTGGTGGCAGCAAATGAAACGGCAGAACCAATAATTTTAAATGATGTCTTCATTTCTTTAAAAATAGCGATTCAGAGGCAACTGTATCTATAGTTGCGAACTCATTTTAAAGAAATTATCTATATTAAAGTGTCTTATGAAAATTTATGCGAATTGACATTATTAGTTATTTTATTCCGAAGGCAGTATTTGAAGATGAATTTCATAAAAGAAGGGTCAGGCTTGGTGCCTATCTGATTTTACTTTACATAGGTGTTGATCTATTGTTTTTTGTTGTAAACCTATTCAATGCTGAAGGTGAGCCATTCTCATTGTTAGTGGGTTTTCTGATTTCCATAATATGCTTGTTTTTATTTAAATGGAATAAAGTAGATATCGCAATCATTATTCATTTGTTGCGATCTAATTTTTTTGCTTTTTATTTTTCGCTCATTGATACAGATCCATTGTATACCGGTTCTTATTTTTATTTTATCCCCTCTTCGTTGGGGGCACTCGCTTTTTATGGGTATCGGGAGCGATGGAAGGGCATCAGCTTTACAATTCTCAGTTACATACTTTTTCTAGTTGCCATTTTTGAGCCTGCAAAATTTCATCCCAGTGATGCGCATTTTTATTTAATAATCAGTTTTACAGTTATTCTCCTCATTTCACTTTTTATCATCATCTACTTTGATAGAATGGTAACTAACTCTGAGAAGGATTTGATGAAGAAGAACCTGGCACTAATCAAGGCAAATCAGGAACTGGATCGATTTGTTTATAGTGCTTCACACGATTTACGGTCACCGCTGGCTTCGATTGCCGGCTTAATCGAATTATCTAAACGTGATCCGCAAGCGCAGTCAGAATATCTTCAGCTCATGATGAACCGCGTAAATGTGATGGATAAATTTATAAAGGACATTATTGATTATGCGCGCAATGCAAGACTTCCTGCTTCAAAACAAATTTTAAATCTCTATGAGTTATGCAACCAGATTATTGAGAATGTGAAATATGTGGACGTTAAAATTGATCCAAAAATCAATGTATTAATGGATAAGGATTTTCTCATTTTCTCTGACCCTGCCAGGCTTACTGTAATTCTCAGTAATCTCATTACGAATGCAATAAAATATGCAGATCCGGCTAAAGCGTTGATCTCAATTGATATACGAGCTACAAAAAATGCTAAATCATTTAATGTAGCAGTGCATGATAATGGCATAGGCATTAGTGAGGAGCATCAGGAGAAAATATTTAATATGTTTTTTCGGGCATCAGAAAATGCAACAGGCTCAGGTCTTGGTTTATATATTGTAAAAGAATCTCTCGAAAAACTCAATGGTTCAATTACGTGCCAGTCGAAACCTGGTGTTGGTTCGGTATTTACTGTAACAATCCCAATGTCTTAATAATTTTTTTTGATAGCCACCTTAGCTTATGGGTATGTCATAATTTCTATCTTTGCCGCTTATGGCAAACCAGGAAGACAATCTGTTTAAAAATGTAATATCCCATGCCAAGGAGTATGGGTTTATTTTCCCGTCCAGCGAAATTTATGACGGCCTCAGTGCGGTATATGATTATGGGCAAAATGGGTCTGAATTAAAGAATAACATCAAAGAGTATTGGTGGAAATTTATGACCCTGCTGCACGATAACATAGTGGGGATTGACGCAGCAATTTTTATGCATCCTACCACGTGGAAGGCCTCCGGCCATGTGGATGCATTTAACGACCCGATGATCGATAATAAGGATTCAAAAAAGCGTTACCGTGCCGATCAGCTTATTGAGGGTGTAATTGAAAAGCTGGAAGATAAAATTGAAAAGGAAGTTGAAAAGGCTGCCAAGCGCTTTGAGAATTTTGATCGCGCCATGTTTGTGAGCACCAACCAGCGGGTAGTTGAGTATCAGAAAAAGATTGATGAGATCAACGAAAAATTGAAGGTATCCATGGCGAACAATGATATGGTGGCATTGAAGCAGCTGGTAGACGACCTTGAAATTGCAGATCCTATTTCGGGCACTAAAAACTGGACAGAAGTTCGCCAGTTTAATCTTATGTTCTCTACCGAAATGGGCTCCATTGCAGAAGATGCCAATAAAATTTATCTGCGCCCCGAGACAGCCCAGGGTATTTTTGTAAACTTCCTTAATGTGCAGAAAACCGGCCGGATGAAAATACCTTTTGGTATAGCGCAGATAGGGAAGGCATTCAGAAACGAAATTGTGGCACGTCAGTTTATTTTCCGTATGCGGGAATTTGAGCAAATGGAAATGCAATTTTTTGTTAAGCCAGGTGAAGAAATGAAGTGGTATGAATTCTGGAAAGACAAGAGATTAAAATGGCACAAGGCACTGGGGCTGGGTGAGGGCAATTATCGCTATCATGATCATTTAAACCTTGCTCATTACGCGAATGCTGCATGCGACATACAATTTAACTTTCCGATGGGCTTCAGAGAACTGGAAGGCATTCACTCGCGCACGGATTTTGATTTAAAGAGCCATGAAAAATATTCAGGCAAGAAGTTACAGTATTTCGATTCTGAAGATAACCAGAATTATATTCCTTATGTGGTAGAAACTTCCGTGGGGTTGGATAGGATGTTCCTTTCGGTGTTGGCATCTTCCTACAAAGAAGAAAAACTTGAAGATGGAAGTGAACGCGTAGTATTAAAAATACCGGCACCGTTGGCTCC
>JALOMN010000196.1 GCA_025455445.1 Cyclobacteriaceae bacterium | reverse complement strand
AATTAATGCGGCTTCTATGGCAAGTGTGCCTGAGCCGCACATGGGGTTAACAAAGGGTGAATTACGATTCCATTTTGTGGCCATGATGGTAGCAGCTGCAAGCGCTTCCAGCATTGGTGCCTTTCCGGGGATTTTGCGATAGCCATGTTTTGCCAGTGTTTCACCCGATGTGTCCAAAAATATTTCGGCACGATCATCTTTCCAATAAAGGTGAAAAACCGTTTTATTCAACTCCGGACCGGAGTCAGGTCGTTTCATTGTCTCCCTACGCATACGATCAGCTATCGCGTCTTTCACTTTCACATTCACAAACATTTCATTGTTTATGGTAAAGTGATTAACGTTACTGGTAACCGAAAAATAATCATCAGAGGATAGTAGATCTTCCCATGGATATCGGATCAAGGCCTCATATAAATCATCCGGACCATCACAGTGGAATTCTTTTAGTGAAAATAATATTTGACTGGCACAGCGCAAATTCAGATTAAGTTGGATACAATCATTTACACTGCCTTTTAATTCTACACCCGTAATAAACGTACGAACCGGAATAAAGCCTTGTTCAATAATTTCATTCTCCAGGTAAGGTGCATGACGCTTGCTGCAGGTAATAATAATTCGACTTTGTGTTGTAAAAAGATCCTGCATAATGGGTTAATTCAACAGTGTTAATAAATATTTATGCAATAAAATCATATTTGAATTAACGCACATCAAGGCCGCTATGAATACTTACAAATACTTTGCGTTTAGAGAAATCATTTATTCGTGTGATTGATAAAATCAGGATAGTCTTCCGTTTTTTAATTTAGTCTTGAACTTTTTTAATTGTGATCGCAACGCTTCTGTTGCCAGGTCGGTGGCAGCTTCAAAAGTCCGTGCTTGTTCCTTTGCAAATAGCTTTTGTCCGGGCACATTCAATTTAATTTCTACCGTTTTATTTTCAATGCCTTCATTATTTAGTCTGAGGAAGACCTGACCATCAACCATGTGGTCATAGAATGTTTCTAATTTATTTATCTTTTTCTGAATGAAGTTGATGAGTTTGCTGTCTGCATCAAAATGAATGGATTGGACTTGCAGTTTCATAGAAGAAAAATTTAAAAGATGAACAACAATTTATTTTCTGACTATTTAATGATCGATTCTATCTTTTACAACGTGTTACATAAGCGTTTATTTTAAATTTTACTTATGCTTTAGGATGTGCCTGATCAAAAGCCTTCTTAAGTTTTTCCATAGAATTATGGGTATACACTTGTGTGGCCGCCAAGCTACTATGGCCTAAAAGATCTTTTACTGCATTAATCTCAGCCCCCTTATTTAATAAATGAGTTGCATAGGAATGCCGTAATACGTGCGGACTTTTCTTTTCCACGGAGGTAAACAATTTCAAATACTTTTTTACGATGCGATTTACCATCATAGGATATAGAGGCGACCCGTCATCGGTAACAAGCAGATAGGGATGTTCCTGTTTCGAAACTTCCTTATTTCTAAGCCTTTTATATTCTTTTATTACTTCCACTAAACTCTCTCCAAAAGGAATCACTCTTTCTTTATTTCGTTTACCAAGCACCCTGATGGTTCTGGCATGAAGATTCACGTCTTCTTCTTTTAAAGAAATAAGTTCGGCCAAACGCATACCGGTGCCGTAAAGAAGTTCAAGAATGAGTTTATCGCGCTGGCCAGCGTGACCCTGTCCGTAATTCACATTGTCGAGCAGTATGGCGGTGTCTGACTCATTTACAAAGTGTGGTAACTTCTTTTTCGTTTTCAGGATTTTAATTTTCATCATCGGGTCTTTGGTGATGATTTCCTGCCGAAGTAAAAACTTGTAGTATGACCTAAGGCAAGCAATCTTTCGGTTGACAGATAGATTATCCAATTTATCTTCCACCAGGCTTACAATCCAGGAACGCACTAATCCATAGTTGGCATCCTGGGCGATAGTGCCATCATATTCTTTTTCAAGAAAATTTTCGAATTGCTTGAGATCGGTCTGATAAGAAATTACCGTTTTGGGGCTATACCTTTTTTCGAACTGAATATATCTTATGAATGACTCAACCATCTGCAAGTTATGCCTCGTTGTGCCGTTCTAATGTAAAAAAAAATCCTCCCCGGAAAAAGTCCAGAGAGGATGTATATCCTTGTATTGAATAAATAATCAATAATTATCAGATGCATATTGCTTTTGGCGATATGCAGCACGTATAATCGTGTTTCTTCTTCTTACAGAAGGTTTGGTGAATGAGGTTCTCTCGCGTAATTCTTTCAATACGCCTGTTTTCTCAAATTTCTTTTTGAAACGCTTAAGAGCCTTATCAATCGATTCGTTTTCTTTGATGTTAATAATCAGCATTTTTCAACAGTTTGGGCCGCAAATATAACGGTCTGAGATTCAAATAAGCAAATGTTACTTTAAAATTGCTCGTGAAATTACCAATTTTTGAATTTCAGAAGTTCCTTCGCCTATTGTACAGAGTTTTGCATCACGGTAATACTTTTCTGCCGGAAAGTCTTTGGTATAGCCATATCCACCAAATATCTGAACGCCTTCAGTTGCCACTTCAACTGCAATTTCAGAGGCATAAAGTTTAGCCATAGCAGATTCTTTACTCACATTTTTACCTTTTTCTTTCATATCTGCAGCGCGGTAGGTCAATAATGAGGCTGCCTCTATTTTAGTTGCCATTTCGGCTAATTTGAATGATATACCCTGAAATGCTGATATTGGTTGATTAAACTGATGACGTTCTTTTGAATATTTAAGAGCAGCTTCATGTGCGCCTATTGCGATTCCCAGACTTAAGGCGGCAATTGAAATGCGGCCGCCATCCAGCACTTTTAATGATTGCACAAATCCGTCACCTTCTTCACCAATTACCTGGCTTTTATGCACGCGGCAATCGCTGAAAATAAGCTCTGTGGTTTCAGAAGCCCTCATTCCCAATTTATTTTCTTTTTTACCCGCAGCAAAACCTGGCGTTCCCTTTTCAATTATAAAGGCTGTCATGCCATGCGAATCACCTACTGCCCCTGTGCGCGCTATAACAACAGCCACATTTCCTGATTTACCATGCGTGATGAAATTTTTGGAGCCATTAAGCACATAGTAATCTCCGTCTTTTGTCGCTACTGTTCTCATATTTCCCGCATCAGAACCAGTATTAGGCTCGGTTAAGCCCCAGGCGCCAATCCACTCACCACTGGCAAGCCGTGGCAGATAAGTTTGTTTTTGTTCTTTACTTCCAAATTGTAGAATATGACCTGTGCATAATGAGTTATGGGCTGCAATGGAAAGTCCGATTGATCCATCAATTTTTGCTATTTCTGCAATTGCAGTTACATATTCAGGATAGCCAAATCCTGCGCCACCATATTCATGCGGAACCAGCACCCCCATTAATCCCATCGCGCCCATTTTATGAAAAAGAGGTATTGGAAATACCTGATTCTCATCCCACTCCATCATATTGGGCTTTATTTCTTTCTCTCCAAAATCCCTAATCATGCTGGCAATCATTTTCTGATTTTCAGTCATCTCAAAGTCCACTGTTATTGTATCCGCAATCATCTTTTCTGAAAATATATTTTTTTTGTGAGCCTCAAATATATTGAAAATACCAAACGGTTGTTAGGGTGAGTTGTGAATTACCCAAAATCTTGAGAATTGGGCCATTTTTTAAATTGTAATGAGTACTTTTGGCCTCCTAAATTAATAGACTTAATATATGAAAATTGCAGTAGTTGGAACTGGTTACGTGGGCCTGGTAACAGGAACATGTTTTGCTGAAACCGGAAATACCGTTACCTGTGTGGATATTGATGCTGATAAAGTCAATAAGCTAAGTAATGGAAAGATCACAATATATGAGCCAGGCCTTGAATTGCTATTTGAGAGAAACCTCAAACAAGGTCGTTTAACATTTACCACAAATCTTGCGGAAGGAGTTAAGGACGCTAAAATCATCTTTTTGGCATTACCTACCCCCCCGGGAGAGGATGGTTCTGCCGATTTAAAATACATACTGGGTGTAGCCGATGAATTAGGTCCGCTATTAAAAGAATATACAGTTGTTATTGATAAGAGCACTGTACCGGTTGGTACCGCAGACAAAGTAAGAGACAGGATTGCAGCCAAAGCAAAAGTAGATTTTGATGTGGTTTCCAATCCGGAATTTTTACGCGAAGGTGTAGCAGTTGAAGATTTTATGAAACCAGATCGCGTGGTAATTGGAACAACATCTGAAAGGGCAAAGAAAATTTTAGAAACTCTTTATGGTCCATTTGTAAGACAGGGCAATCCATTAGTTTTTATGGATGAGCGCTCTGCAGAACTGACAAAGTATGCGGCAAATTCTTTTCTGGCGACTAAGATTACATTCATGAACGAGATCGCCAACCTCTGCGAACTATTGGGTGCAGATGTTGATTCCGTGCGCAAAGGAATTGGTACTGATAGCAGAATTGGCAAGCGGTTTTTATTTCCTGGAATTGGTTATGGAGGAAGTTGTTTTCCTAAAGACGTACAAGCAATGTCAAAATCATCGCACGAAGTAAATTATGAATTCAAAATTCTGGATGCGGTGATGGAAGTCAATGCGGAACAGAAGACCAAATTAATTCCACGTATTAAAGATTATTATCGTGGCGACCTGAAAGGAAAGGTATTTGCTATGTGGGGGCTTGCATTTAAACCTCACACCGATGATATACGGGAAGCACC
>JALOMN010000195.1 GCA_025455445.1 Cyclobacteriaceae bacterium | reverse complement strand
TTTGCCTTTCTTCAGTGCAGCCGATACCTGGTCGCGGATATCTGCAATGTTATCGCGTAATTTTTTTACATCCGCTTTTGTAGCTACTTCACCGTGCCCTGGTATCACTTTGGTGTTGTCATCAATAATGGAGAGAATTTTATCCAGTGTATTGATAAAGCCATTTACATCACCGCCACTGGAGAGGTCGATAAACGGATAACCATAACGCACAAAGGCATCGCCTGTGTGAACGACATTCGCTTTAGTGAACTGAACAATAATATCTCCATCGGTATGACCGATATCGAAATGATGGAGTACAATGTCTTCGTCATTCAAATGAAAATTGATTTTGTCTGAGAACGTGACCAGCGGCCATGCCGCCTTATCGCGGGGCGGAGTAGTGCGATTGGTTCTGGAATTTACAGTTTCCTTCATCATGCGAGTGCGCACCTGATCATGCGCCACCAGGGTAGCACCCATTTTATTGAAATTTTCATTTCCACCGGTATGGTCGCCATGCAGGTGTGTGTTAATGGCAAATCGGATTTCGCCTGGTGAGAGCGTTTTTACTGCGCCATTGATTTTATTGGAGAGCGGAGCAAACTGATTGTCGATAATCAACGTGCCTTCCGGGCCTATGAAGGCACCCACATTTCCGCCTGCACCTTTGAGCATATAAATCTGTTCAGTTACTTTTATTGGTTGGATGCGGACAGTGTCATAATTGGTTTGGGCTAAGCACAGGCTTGTTAAACCAAAAGCGATAGAGAGTGTAAAGAGTAATTTCATAGTTTTTAATTTAGATGACATTTTCTAACCAATAGCCTTCGACAGGCTCAGGCTGACAGTTATTATTTGATTTTGTCAGTTAGAGGCTCTCGAAAACTGACTTACCAGATATACTCGGTAAATCGTGATTAATAAATCTACTCAAAAAAAATCATTCGCAAGAATCGGGTTGAGTGAGTGCAGGCTGCGTATGAAGTTTGTATCATAAAAATTAATAGTTTTATGATAATGACACCTGAACAGGATATTAATTATGCGCGTATTGAACAGGCTATTCTATTTCTGGAAAAGAATTTTCAGCACCAGCCCGAGTTAAGTCAAATTGCTGAAGAGGTTCATCTTTCACCCTTTCATTTTCAGCGATTGTTCACTGAGTGGGCAGGGATTAGTCCGAAAAGATTTTTACAATACCTTACGGTAGATTATCTCAAGAAGAAATTAACAGAATCTAAAAACCTGATTGAAGCAGCAGAGTCTGCCGGGCTATCAAGTCAATCGCGGGTGTATGATTTGTTCACTACGTTGGAAGCAGTAACGCCTATAGAATACAAACAACAGGGTGCGGGCATCCGCATTGAGTATGGAATTCATTCCACACAGTTTGGCGAGGCGTTGATTGGCGTTACGGAGCGCGGTGTTTGCTGGCTTTCGTTTATTGCAACAGATGAAAATGCGCAGCATCAGGTTGAACAAATGAAAGCGCATTGGAACAACTCAGTATTTCATCAGGATCAATTATTAACAGGCGCTTTTATAGAAAAAATATTTAAGCGCCCCTCTCCCGCGGGGAGAGGAGATGAGTCTGTGCAAAAAGGCGATAACGCAGCAGCGGGTGAGGGAAGAATTCATCTGTATGTGAAGGGTACTAATTTTCAAATCAAGGTGTGGGATGCGTTGCTTAAACTTCCAATGGGTGCCGTTACAACCTACCAGGAAATTGCCGGAAAGATTGAAAACCCAAATGCACTGCAGGCAGTAGGTTCAGCAGTGGGTGCCAATCACATTGCCTATCTTATTCCATGTCATCGCGTAATTCGCAAAGACGGGGTGTTAGGTGAATATCGCTGGAACTCCACACGCAAGAAAAGTATTATTGGTTGGGAGATGGCTGCTGCCGAATCGAACAAATAAATCCTGTATATTGAGTGCTTATTTAAAACTCAATATCCCTTGAACATACGCAACTCAGCGCTCAGGCGGTTAGTCCTTCCGGGAATTATTTTGCAATCCGTATTAATTGGTGGTGGTTATGCCACCGGTCGTGAGATAGTAGAATATGGAGGAAAGTTTGGCGCAGCCGGATGGATCAGCGGCCTCGCTATTTTCTTTGGCTTTTCGTTGATCGCGTTTTTATCGATGGAAGCATGTCGTCACTGGCAAGTGTTTGATTATAAGTCGTTACTTAAAAAATTGATTGGTCCTGGCTGGATTGCCTATGAGATAGTGTACTTGCTGCTTGCTATTTTAATTATTGCCGTGATGGCTTCCGCAGCAGGTGAGATTTTATATCAGACCTTGAATTTTGAAAAATGGATTGGCGTAGTGTTGATCACGGTGCTTGTTGGTTTTCTAAATTATAAAGGCGAAGAAACTATCGCGAAACTAGAAACGATTGGTTCGGTAGCATTGTTTGCTGCATATTTTATTTTTGCTTACACCGTGTTCAGCAACAAGGGCAGTGAAATGCTTGCAGTTTTTAGTAGTTGGAATACTTCTTACATGACCGAAGTGCCTGCGCTAAGTTTATTATTGTGGACCGGCATTCTGTATGTGGGTTATAATCTTGCAGTCTATCCGGCTTCATTTTTCACATTCAGGGATCTCACTTCGCGCAAAGACAGTTTGATTGCTTCGGTGGTTTCCGGATTGTTGATGACACTGCCATGGTTTCTCACTTACTTCGCAATCATGGCCTACTATCCTGATAAAGGTGTACTTGATTCCACGGTACCGTGGTTAAAAATGCTGGAAGCTTACAGCCCTGCGCTCATCGCGATATTCGGAATTGTGGTGGGTTGGACACTTATCGAAACTGCCACGGGTATGATTCACGCTTTCATCAGCCGAATCGAAACGGAAGCAGAGCAGAAGGGAGCACCTTTAAAGAAAATTACGAAAGCATTGATCTCACTTGCTGCATTAATTGCCGCACTGATTCTTTCACAAGTGGGCATCATAGATTTGGTAGCAAAGGGCTATACCCTGATGGCCTATGCTATGATTGTGGTGTATGCGGTTCCCTTGTTACTTTTATCCGGTCGGTTCCTGAAATCAAAATAGATCTTGAAGAGAAGTCAATAAAAAAACCGAAGTGTTAACTCCGGTTTTTTTGATGAATAATTTTCAATTCTCCATTTTCAATTTTTAATTCAATTAATATCCCCACTGTTTCATGATATCATAATCTTCTTTCATGCACTCCAGCGGTGTTTTTCCCTGATAGGATTCCTGTTCGATAATAAAGTGTCTTGTACCACCTGAATCACGGCAGATATCAATTACTTCTTTCAATCCCACTATGCCCTTACCAAGAATGGTGCTTTCATATTTTTCATTTCCTCCCTCGCTGGCTATTTCATCTTTTACGTGAAGCGATTCAAAGCGGCCCGGGAATTTTTTTACAATGTCGATTGCTTTCACTCCGCCATTATAAAGATTTCCTGTATCGAGTTGCTGTACCACTAATTTGGGATCGGTATTATTTAATATGATGTCGTATAGTGTATCGTCACCGTGCTTTTCGCTGAATTCAAAATCGTGGTTATGATAACCGAACTTCATTCCATGCTTCTGGCACAACTCACCGCTCTTGTTAAATATTTCCAGTATTTGCAGTAAGGCATCTTTAGATTGGCGCACTTTTGAATCCATCCAGGGACTAATCACAAATTCCTGACCCATGTAGGCGGCATCTTCCACTGTATATTTCCACACATCGGTAAAATCTTTTTTGGCAGCATCCCAATGCTGATTCATGTTAAGTACCGTGTGGCCACTTGGCATCGACATGCCAAGGTCTTTCAATATTTTTTTAAATTCTTTTGGTGTCCAGCCATAGAATTTACGATTTACATAATTAGCATGCTCTACATGCTGATAGCCAAATTTTGCCAGCTCCTTTAATGTGCCAAGTGGATCTTTTTTCATTTCATCGCGTACACAATATAATTGCAATCCCAGCAATCGCTTTTGGGGTGCATTTGCAAAAAGGTTGGAACTGAGTAACGTGCCACCGGCTACTGCCAGGGCGCTCTTTTTAATAAAGTCTCTGCGTGAAGTTTTCATATCGGATTAATTAATAATGGGTATTAAAGTACTAAATCCAGTATACTTTTAGTAGAAATTTTATATGCGTGGCGTAAATCAAATTGAATGGTTACTTTGCAGGATAGTCGAATAGGGCCCATACAGATGCGCGCGTGTAGTTTGTTATTTCTATTGCTTTTAACCTTGACTGATCTACTTGCTCAAGGAAAAGAAAATATTAAGTTCGACTCTACCAGAATAGCCCACGTCATTCGCATGGATCGTTCCGTTGACCGTGCGATGTTAAAAGTGGAAAATACAGATCAGTTTATAAAATGGACGAAATTAAACCGACCACATTGGTTATTAAAGCAGATAGGAAATAACCTAGTAGAAGTATCTGGACTAAAAGATGGAATACCTTCAGAATTTGGTCAGGTTCCTTTTTTAGAATTCGTGGACAGAGCCGCACGCAAAGCAAAAGAGGAAACGGTATTAGGTGATTTTGATTACACGTTAAATGCAATTGCTGCCTCACATTCATTTTACCCCGGAATCAACGGAAGTGAAGTAAAAATTTCGGTTAAAGAAAAACCGTTTAATGTAGATGATATTGATTTACGCGGACGAATTGCACTGAACAATCAGTTTGATGAGCCCTTTACCCAGCATGCCACATTTATGGCTACGATTGCTGCCGGTGGAGGAAATACGAGCGTGTACGCACG
>JALOMN010000194.1 GCA_025455445.1 Cyclobacteriaceae bacterium | reverse complement strand
TTACAAAGAATATAAAATTATCTCCATGCCACCTTCATCCAGTGGCGGTATCTGTTTGATTCAATTATTAAAATCAGTGGAGCCTTATCCAATTAATGACTGGGGTTTTAACTCGTTTAAGACCGTGCACCTGATGACAGAGGCTGAACGCAGAGTATATGCCGACCGCGCCATATACCTGGGTGATCCCGATTTCTATAATGTTCCGGCACAACAAATGATGGATGATGCCTACAACGATGAGCGCATGAGTACTTTCGAGCCCTCGAAGGCTACACCCAGCGAGGAAATAAAAGAAGGAAAAATAATCGGCTATGAATCTGAAGAGACCACACACTTTTCTATTGTGGATCCGAAAGGAAATGCAGTAGCGGTAACCACCACACTCAATGGATGGTTTGGGTCACATGTGTTTGTTCCAGGCTCAGGATTCTTTTTAAATAATGAGATGGACGATTTCAGTGCCAAGCCCGGTGTGCCCAATATGTTTGGTGTGATTGGTGCAGAAGCCAACAAGATTGAGCCCAATAAGCGTATGCTTAGCGCGATGACTCCGACCATTGTAGAGAAAGACGGGAAACTGTTAATGGTAGTAGGCACTCCGGGTGGCTCCACCATTATCACTTCAGTATTTCAGGTGATCTTAAATGTAATCGAACATGAAATGGGGATGCAGGAAGCAGTAAATGCAAAACGTATTCACAGTCAGTGGTTGCCTGACCTGCTCATACCAGAAAACAATGCACTCAGTAAAGATGATAGCCTTACACTGGTAAATATGGGTCATAAGATAACACCCAGAAGAGCGATTGGCCGCGTGGACGCAATACTGGTTTTACCCAACGGAAAACTTGAAGGTGGTGCAGATTATACAAGAGGTGATGATAAAGCAGAAGGATTTTAATTAATCGAAAACTGAGAATTGAAAATGCCGGCTTGGTCCGGCATTTCTGTTTTAGTTATCTGCAATTCGAAGGCTTAATTCTTCACAATTCTAAACTCTACCCTTCTGTTCAGTTTGCGGGCTTCTTCAGAATCGTTGGTAGCAATCGGACGAGAGCCACCAAAGCCTTTACCTTTGATTCGTCTTGCGCTTATACCTTTTGAAACCAGGTAAGATTTGATTTTATCTACGCGTTGTTGAGAAAGCTCCAGGTTCTTCTTCGCATCACCGCGATTGTCGGTATGGCCTTCCAGTTCAATTTCTACCTTGGGATTTGTTTTCAGGAAATCCACCACTACATTCAATTCGCTATATGATTCTTCGAGCAAGGTGGTGGTGCCAATTTCAAACAATACACTCTTAAGGTTCACCACCGCTCCTACTTCAATGGGTTGAAGTTTGAAGTTCAATTCAAGCACATTCATGTCGGATGAAATCACATTCAATTTTTCAGAGAGGTTGATAAATCCAGGAGCATTGACTTCTATTGAATAGGACTTTGAATGAGAAAGTGCAATGCTGTAATTCCCATCGGCAGCAGCATCGGCAGTAAATAATGAGTCTGAGGTAAATCTTATTTGAGCCGCTACCGCTTCACCGGACTTTGCATTGGTAATACGCCCCTTGATTGTTACACTGTTAATTTTAGCTGGTTCAGTTGGTTCAACTACTTCTACCACCGGACTTTTCACTTCTACGATGGGTGGTGTTACACGCACACTGTCCGAAAGAAATTTAACATCACCATAACCATCACTGTTGCGGGTAGAGGTATAAAGTGAAATACCAAATGAAGGGAACAATCTAAAATAAAGTTCACGACCTTCTGAGTTTATATCTTTGCCAAGATTCACAGGCTCAGACCATGCTGTCCATGTGTCATCCAGTCGCTCCGAAACATAAATATCGAAACTGCCATACCCCTTTCGGCCGTTAGAAGCATAATACAACTTTGTACCCTCTGCATTGAGCGCAGGACTCATTTCCTGGTATGCACTGTTGATGACCGTACCCAGATTGATCAATTCCGACCAGCGATCGCCACGCTTAATGGTCACATAAATATCTTCTGCACCAGTTGAGTTATATCCTTCTGCCGCCAGTACCACTACAGATTGTGCTTCATGCCAGTAACCTGTAAGTGTAGTTGCACGATTAATAAAATATGGAATGCTAATATTTTCAGGGGTGCTCCAGCCGCTGCCCGCTTTGCGCGCAACTGATATGCCTTGCGTGGTAGGTGAAGAGCCATCTGCTTTATAATGACTTAACAGATACAATACATTTCCATCCTGGCTGATTCCGGCTACTCCGTTATAAGCACTGTTATTTATATTGCGACCGCCATGGGAAGGAGTTGACCATCCTTCAGTAGTTTTGGTTGAAATCCAGATATCACCCGGATCACGTCTGCCTCCTACATTCTGCGGATGATTCGCAATGGTGATGAATAAGGTATTCCCATCCGGGCTTATTACCGGGTTCATTTCATCAAATGGCGAATTTACTTTTGTATATGGATCGGCAGTTTGTGAATAAGTTACGCCAACAGAAAGCGCACTGGCTATAAAAAAAATCAGGTACTTCATCGTAATTAATTTCAACACGCAAGAATACAAATTATTAACTCAGCTATTTACTTACCCATTCATTGTCCTTAATGGAAAATCGCCAGGGCAACTGCGCATCTTCACCTGCATAATCAATGCCAATGCGGGTGGATGCATCAATTTTCTTTTCCGATACACGTACGCCCTCTTCAATCCAAAGTTGGCTGCTATTCAGCATAACCCCATCGCATGTTCGGTCAATGCCTAATGCTTTCGTCAATTTGCCGGGACCGGATGTTATACGCTTTGCATGTTGCACCTTCATCCTGTCCAGCATCCATTCCAAACCTTCCACAGGCTCGAGCGCTATTATTAAAACCGCATCGGCCAAGCCTGATTTATTAGTGACTACATTAAATAGATTGTGAATGCCATAACACAGATACACATAGGCGACACCACCCTCATTAAACATCACTTTATTGCGGTTTGTCATTTTATTCTGGTAAGCGTGGCAGCCTCGCTCACAAAATGAATAGGCCTCTGTTTCCACAATTATGCCTCCTGTAGGCTTATTGTTGATGTTGGTTATCAGTCTTTTACCCAGTAACTCTTTGGCAATAGTCACTACGTTTGTGCGGGTATAAAATGATTCTGCTAACCGGCTCATTACTCTACAAGACTAGTGGGTTTTAATTAGTTTAAAATGATCCTATTTTGCGCCCAAATTAAAAAGACAAATATGAAGAACGTATTAGTAATTCTCTTACTGGCTGTGGGTATGGTGGCTAACGGCCAGATTCAAACACCTCAGGCCAGTGCAACCGCTTCTACCTCAACGGTAGTAGGTTTAACGGATGTTAAAATCGATTATGCGCGCCCCAGTGCAAAAGGCAGACAAATATTTGGCGATGCTGCCACGGTAGTAGTTCCTTATGGCAAAATCTGGAGAACGGGTGCCAATAATGGTACTAAAATTACTTTCAGCGATGATGTAAAAGTGGAAGGCATTGCTGTACCTAAAGGTGAATACCTGATCTTCACATGGCCCGGTGCCAGTGAGTGGACTGTGTCTTTATACAAAGACATCAAGTTAGGCGGCAACACAGGAGGTTACGATAAGGCGCAGGAAGCAGCTAACTTTAAAGTGAAGTCTGAGAAACTTACAGAAAAAGTTGAGACTTTCACGGTGAACATTGGTGACATCGCTCCTGACAGCAAGTCAGCAAAAGTGCAGATCGCCTGGGAAAATACTTCCGTGAAATTTACCATCACAGCAGATTACGATGCCAAGGTGATGAAGTCCATTGAGGCTAACACCAAAGTAAATGCTAATAACTACTATGCTGCAGCAGTGTACTATGTAGATAATGGCAAAGATTTGAAGCAGGCATTAGAGTGGATGAACAAAGCATTGGAAGGAAATGCTAACCCTCCATTCTGGCAATTATATCAGAAGGCAAGAATACAGAAAGGCTTAGGTGATAAAGCTGGCGCAATGGCAACTTCAAAAGCATCATGGGAAGCAGCAAAGAAAGCTGACAACCGCGATTATCAATTGATGAATGAAGAACTTCAGAAGTCGTTGAAATAATTAAGAACATTCGATTGACTACTCTCGAAGTAGTAGTTCGTTAATTTAAAAAAGAAAGGCTGCGGTATCTACTGCAGCCTTTCTCATTTCCATCTTAGGAATAACTCTCGTGTAATTACCTAACCTAAAAGTGTATTATTTTACTCTGCAGTTTTTTTGACTTCCTCTTTATCAAACTGACTCGCTATCACTGAAAGTAAAACAACAATTACACAACCGATGATATTATAATAGAGAAAGGCAATCTCATCGTAAAAGAAAAAATAGCAGGCAAGTACTGCTAATTCACCAATGATGGCAGCGATGAACACTGCATTTCCTTTCACTCTCTTTATATAAAAAGCTACGAGAAATATCCCAAGAATAGTTCCATAAAACAATGAACCTACAATGTTTACAAACTGAATCAGGTTCTCGGCCATGTTAGCAAGCATGGCAAATACCATGGCAATAAGTGCCCACATAATGGTAAACGCGCGCGAAGCTTTAAGATAGTGAAGGGGCGTAGCATACGGTTTAAAAGAACGCTTATACATGTCTACCGTGGTAGTGGAAGCCAGCGCGTTGAGTTCAGAAGCCATCGAAGACATGGCTGCTGAAAACATCACTGCCAGCAATAGTCCGATGATACCATGAGGCAGATAACTCAGTACAAAATTCAGAAACATGTAGTCACGATCCTGTGTTTTTGCTCCCG
>JALOMN010000193.1 GCA_025455445.1 Cyclobacteriaceae bacterium | reverse complement strand
TATCCACCGCAAGATGTTCGCCAGAGCGCAAGTGAGCAGGCAGTCCGTTGTTTCGTTGCACCCATGTTTTCAAATCGCCATTGCTATAGAACACTCCATTACCCACAAAACCTTCTTCATTCGTAAAGCCACTGGAAATAAAGAAGTACTCATGGTCTTTGTTATCTACAATCTTAATAATCGGAAGCGCGCTGGAAACGGATACCGAGTCCCATGTAGTGCCTTTATTATAAGAGAAAAACAGTTTACCAAATCCTCCGGCTATGATCGTACCATTGGAAGATGCATACATGCTGTAGATATAGGAAGATGTTAATTTTTTTGCCCAACTGAACCCCTCATTTTCTGATTTCCAAATTCCATTAGCAGTTCCAACGAACAAAAGAGAATCCTCAAGGCCAACAAAAGCTGTTTTGGGCCCGCCTGGAAAATCAGGTGTTGTTAACCAAAAGCCTTGTGTGAAGCCAGTCAACGAACCCAATGAAACTGCAATAAATATAAATAGTGCCTTCATTTATGATTTTCATTTTACGTTAGTGTGTATATTCTGTTGTCTGATCCGAAAAATAAATTTGAATCATATGCGGGTAATCCCACATCCGAACACACAGTGTCAAATTTTGAACAACCAATGAAAGAAAATCAATAATCTTTCAGCCCGCATTTCTTCCCCTTCGCACCTGTACATCAGGCAAATCACACTGATTTAAATGTTCTTTCGCACAAAAAGATAAAATCACGCGTGGATTTAGCTCCGTTGAAGCCATTAGCAAAACAACCAAAAATATGAAAGCGACAATAATCAGTTTCGTGATGCTAGCAGCCATCATGAGTGCTCAAAGTCAGGACATGAAAACGATTTTGGGAACCGGAAAGTCAAAAGTGATAGGAGCCTATGGAGCGGCCTCTCAAAAATTCAGCGCTATCGATGGACAGTTTGCCTCCCTGTTAGGTGGCTACGGTGGCGTTTTGTTTAACCATAACTTTCTATTGGGCGCAGGGGCTTACGCCCTGCTTAATGGACGCCAGATTAATATTGAAAATGATCCGAATACTTCCCGTCAACTTACCTGTATCGGGTTGATCGGTGAGCGAACTTTTAATCCAGAAAAAGTCGTTCACTTCAGTGCAAATCTTTTCACGGGCGCAGCCATCATTGGAGAGCAAAGCCAAATTGATGGCGGTGGTCAATACACAATTAGTTCGCGCGGTGCTTTCCTGATTGAGCCAGGCATTGAAGGAGAGATTAATCTTACCAGGTGGTTTCGAATTGCTGCAGGCGCTTCCTACCGTTTCGCAGCAGGTGAAAGCAAATTTTCAGCGCCAGCCGCCAATATCAGTTTGAAGTTTGGAAAATTTTAATCTAACAATATGAAACACTTGCTTACTTCCCTCTTGCTTGTTTTTTCAAGCAGTATCGCATTGGCACAAGTAGATATGCCATCAGGCGGAATTCCCATCACCGTTACTGTATTCTCAGAATCAGTAAGTCTGCCCAACTTCAAAAATATTTTTAAAAATGGAAGCCTGGGTGTGCGCATCGGAACAGAATTATATTATTCAAAAAAGGATTCCCGTCAACTCATGCAAACGATAAATCTCTCCTATTATTCACATAAAGATCTGCACAATGCTTTTAGCCTCACCTCTGAATTTGGCTATCGCAGATTTTTTGGAAATGCCTTTGCCGATGCAACTGTTGGCGTGGGGTATATGCTCATCCATTCTGCCATGCCTCGTTATGAAAATGTGAATGGTGATTTTATCAAGGCATCGTCCACATTTGGAAGGTTTGCACCTTCAATCGGACTGGGTGCGGGTTATCAATTCAAAAACTTCTCGGCATTCACTCGCTATGAGATGTTTGGCGAAATGCCCTTTGGTTTTAAAGGCATTCCAGCCTTACCTCATAAAACCATTCACATCGGCACACGGCTTAACTTAAAATAATCTACATATGAAATCAATTACAATATCTCTATTGTGTTTATTATTTCTTGCCTGCAGCAACGAAATCATTATTCCCGAACCACAGGATATGGAAGATGTATCGTATGAAAATCATCCGAAGCATCAGCAATATCAAAGCGAATTAGAGAAGTATAAGAAGGACACCTTTTCACCGGGCAGCATCTTGCTTATTGATAAGCCGGGAGAGACATTATGGATAGGCGCCACAGGAAAATCAAATCTGGAGTATCAAACACCAATGAAAACCATCGATCAGTTCCGCACCGGAAGCATTACTAAAATGTTTACTGCTGTAGTGATCATGAGAATGGTGGAAGAGCAAAAACTATCTCTTGAAGATAAACTCATCGACCTGTTACCAGAAACTTCCGGGAACATCGAAAAAGCAGACCGGATTACACTGCGTCACTTGCTATCCCATTTAAGTGGCATCTTTGATCCTCCAAACGAAAGTTTGAACTATCAGGCTGAAATTATCAATAATCCCAGCTACATGTATGAGATGAGCATTGAAAAAATGCTTGACAACTATGTGTATGGAAAAAAACTTCACTTCGAACCAGGTACAGGTTATTCCTATAGCAACACCAACTACTGGCTACTGGGATTGATTGCTGAACGAAAAAGCGGACAAACAATTCAAGTGCTTATGAATAATTATATCTTCACTCCACTCTCACTCACTCATACATACATTGAGAAACGCGATGATCGGAATGTGGTAAGAGGATATGTTGATTTTTACAACAATGGAATATTAATGGATGTTTCGCAATGGGACAGAGCCGAAGGTGATGGCCAGCCAGACGGTGGCTTAATAACCAATGCTGAGGAATTGAATAAATTTATGCGTGCCCTATTTGGAGGGCAGTTAGTTTCATTGGCAACATTGACTATGGCGCACCGATGCTGGCATAGCCTATGGCCATAATGGTTCATTGGCAGGGCTTGAAGCGAATGCATTATATTATGAAGAGACGGGTGGAATTTCCGTTCTCTACAAAAACAATGGCAATTTTTCAGACAAGCGTTTTCTTGATCAATTGATGAAATAATTTTTTAGGTTATTGGAAGAACAAAATTCTTCCAATAACCTGATGTATCTATAAATAGAATTTATCCGATATGAAACTGACCAAAGGAACTAAAAGTAATGTTGCCATTTACCTGCTATTCCTGCTCATTGCCATTACTGGAATGTATTATGGCAGAGCCATTTCAGGGTCGCACTCATTTTTGAGAGTGTGGGATTGGACTACGCTGTTTATTTTATTGGCAGGCATTCCATTTTGTTTCTTACAAACAACTTCACGGCTACCTGATTTTCTGGATGAAAAGGTTTCTGCTTACAACAGATTTTTACTACCTGCACTGATTGGCGTGGTATTCGGAGTGCTGGATGTTGTTGTGATTAAATTAATCATGCATCCGGAACCATATAGTGAGCTTCCTCCCTTTCTGCAACCTTTTCCGTATTCACTTTTCCTATACTTTTCAGGCGCCTTTGATGTGGAGGTTTTTTATCGATTCATTCCCATTACCATTCTCCTTCTTATTGGTGCTCGTTTCAAAGATGGGAAGTATTACAATCATTTTTTCTGGGCTGGGGCAGTCCTCACTGCATTGCGCGAACCACTTGAACAACTACCCTCAGGGGGCATTGTATTAATTCTTTACTCTTTACTGACAGGTTTTGGTATGAATTTCCTTCAGGCGATTTACTTTAAGAAAAGTGGCTTTCTGGCTTCGCTGTCAGTGCGGTTGGGACATTACCTTATTTGGCATATTCTACTTGGTATTTATGTAGAGTTTTTTGAGCTCGCATAATGCTTGTAAAAAATAAATCAGATTTTTCTTCCAATCCATTCACGAAATTCTGCTGCCTTCTTTTTACTCACAGTTACTTCTTCAGTAAAGGAAGGCTGCAGATCTAAAATCAATTTGCCTGTAGCATCCGATTTAAACTGACGAATTGCTTTAACATTTCCAAGCATTTGCCTGTTGAGGCGAAAGAAGGTAACCGGGTCGAGCATGGCTTCCAGATTTTCCAGTGAGGATGAAGAGGTATACTCCTTTCCATCAAATGTCTTTATAAAAGAAATTTCATTCTGCTTATAGATGTAGGCCACATCCTGAGTATGCACCGGCACAGATGAGGTGCCATAATTTAAAATTAGCAAATCGCGATAACCGGAAGGTTTATTTAACTCGGCCGATGTATTCACCCCTGCTATCGAAATCTCTAACTCCTTTACCCGGCTTTCTAGTTGCAGGATAGTATTGCTATAATATTGATTAAAATATATTCCGGTATAAATCATGTGTACTATCAATGTAAACACAATGGTGAGCGGAAAATCATAAACCAATAAATAGCCTGTGTCAAAATTACCCGGGCGCTTGATTATTATTTCATTCCATAAATAAATCATAGCCGCTACAATGGGAACAGAAATCATTACGGCAGCAAAGGACTGCATAACAAATCGCTGGAAACGTTGCGTTACCCAGGAATAATGTTCATCAAGATAAAGTATCAGGCGCCTGTTCGCTTCCCAGCTGAGCGCTACCAATAAAGTATTCCATACCAAATCCCCATAATACAAAGGCTTCTTCATCAGAGAACCTATTGACTCATATTCTCCAAAATGTCTTATAATAAATCCTAGCAGCGGGTAGCCGATCAGGCGAAGCCATTTATCGTGGTATTGAATTTTCATATCGGATAAAGCAAGACTGATTAAAATCAGCGAATCACACAATGAATATCATAAAAACAAAATGAAAAATTACTCATTTTTCAGTGCTTATCTCCTGTAATACATTATGAAATATCTTTTTGCCTTCCTATTACTGGTTCATGGCCTGATTCACCTCCTTGGTTTTGTTAAGGCCTTTGGTTTCGCAGATGTCAATCAACTTACCAGGCAAATTTCAAAACCGATGGGAATACTGTGGCTATTCGTCACCATTCTTCTGATCGCAACTGCATTATTCTATTTTTTACAAAATGAATATTGGTGGCTGATTGCTTTAGTCGGTATTTTCCTTTCACAACTACTAATCATGTTCTATTGGCAGGATGCAAAATTCGGCACACTTGCCAACATAATCATACTGTTCATTGTAATTCCTGCCTGGGCTGCGTGGCGCTTTGAACATCAATACAAAAAAGATGTAGCAGCAAACATATCTTATATAAACAACCTTAATGAACCGCTGCTTACCACTGAAGCAATCTCTACACTGCCCGAACCTGTGCAGCGCTACATCATTTATTCAGGGGCACTCAATAAACCGATACCCAAAAACTTCTTCATCCAATTCAAAGGACAAATCCGGGCAGATGAAAAATCAGAATGGATGCCTTTTACTACCGAACAATATAACTTCATTGAAAAACCTACCCGGCTCTTTTACATGAAAGCCATTATGAAAAAATTGCCGGTCGGTGGCTACCATGCATATAGAAATGGAATTGCTACCATGGACATCCGCTTACTATCCCTATTCACAGTGCAGTATCAATCTGGCAGAGAAATGGACATCGCAGAAACAGTAACCTGGTTCAACGACTTGTGTCTTTATGCGCCCGGAGCCTTGGTAGATGAACGAATATCGTGGCAGCCACTTGACAGTCTGTCTTCAAAAGCAATTTTTACATTTCAAGATATTAGCATCTCTGCAACGTTACATTTTAATACTCAGGGTGAACTTATCAACTTTACTTCTGATGACAGGCGCAGGATAGTCAGCCAGGATGAAATTCAAAAAATTCAGTTTTCCACACCCGTAAAAGATTACATAGAAATCAATGGAAATAGAGTGCCATCTTATGGTGAGGCGGTTTGGAGTTTGCCCAAAGGAGATTTAGTATATGGTCAATTCCATTGCATGGATGTGCAATACAATGTAAAGTCGCAATAAGAATTCATGTCCACCCACATAGTATTTCAGAAGTTGATTCATTAGCTTCGCTATTCAAATAAACTGTATGATTAAAGTTATTGCCTTTGATGCAGACGATACGCTGTGGCATAATGAAGCCTATTTTCAGGAAACAGAAAAGAAGTTTTGCGAGCTGCTGGAAAATTATCTGCCCCAACATACCGTTGCACGCGAACTATTAAGCACAGAAATAAAAAATATTGGTCTATATGGCTATGGAATAAAAGCGTTTATGCTTTCGATGATTGAAACCGCGATACGCATTACCGATAAACAAATTCCAAATTCCGCGATAGAAAAAATTATTGAATACGGCCAGGAAATATTAAACAAGCCGGTTGACCTAATGGATGGAGTAAGTGATGTACTGAGTCATTTAAAAGGAAAGTATCGGCTGGTGATGGCCACCAAAGGTGATTTGCTTGACCAGGAAAGAAAACTTAAGAAGTCAGGGCTTGAATCTTACTTTCATCACATCGAAATCATGTCAGAAAAGAAAGAAGATGATTTCAGAAAACTCATTCGCCACTTAGATATTCCACCTGAAAATTTTGCGATGGTGGGCAATTCGCTTAAGTCAGATATTTTGCCTGTATTAAATCTGGGTGGTTATGGATTTCATATTCCTTATCATGTTACGTGGGCTCATGAAAGGGTAGAAGGTCAGGTAGAACATGAAAAATTCAAAGAATTGGACACGATAAATGATTTGTTGGCATATTTATAAATATTGTTAGAACTACTATCATTTATAACTCTTTCAAATTGAGCTTTAAAAGGAGTTTGTAATTGACTCACGTAAAATTTTATCCATCTATGTACTCACAGTTGCCATCGGAAAAAGTGAGTATGAATTCCCTTTAATAAATTCTATCTTTTAAGTTATTCCATAATTAATAATTTAAATAAATGACCACCCGCAGATCATTCTTTCAAAAAACATTGGGTGCAGCCAGCGCCCTGTCGCTTACGCCTTTGGTTAGCCAGGCAATTTCAGAAGATATTTCAGATGCGCTTATCTCACTCAATAAGCTTTCACCACTGCAAGCTGCCACCGATGAAGACTTATGGGCGCGTATGGCGCAGGCCTATACTGTCACACCCAATATCCTAAACCTTAACAATGGTGGAGTGAGTCCGCAGCCTAAAGTAGTGCAGGATGCGGTGGATCGTTATTATCATCTTAGCAATGAAGCGCCCACCTATTACATGTGGCAAATTCTGGATAAAGGCCGTGAGCCGCTCAGAAGAAAACTGGCAGACCTGGCCGGTGTAAGCCACGAGGAGCTCGCGATTAATCGCAACACCACCGAAGCGTTGGGCACATTTACCTGGGGAATTGACATGAAACGCGGTGATGAAATTGTGATGACGAAACAAGATTACCCCAACATGATTCACGCCTGGAAACAACGCGAGATGCGCGAAGGTGTAAAGATCAATTGGATCAATCTTACTCTTCCGGTAGATAATGACGAAGACGTGATCAAGGCATATGTAGATGCTACTACCTCTAAAACTAAAATCTGGCACATCACTCATTTAATCACCTGGACGGGACAAATATTACCAGCCACCAAACTATGTGCAGAGGCACGCAAGCGTGGCATCATCAGCCTGGTAGATGCTGCACACTCGTTCGCCCATATTGATTATAAAATTTCTGATCTCAACTGCGACTACTTTGGCACCAGTTTGCATAAGTGGCTTTGCGCCCCTTTCGGCACAGGCCTG
>JALOMN010000192.1 GCA_025455445.1 Cyclobacteriaceae bacterium | reverse complement strand
ATTTTATTCCGAACGCAGCGAATTTACCGGATTAGCATTGGCCGCGCGTATCGTTTGCGCACCTACTATTAATAAAGTAGCAGTCAATGCAATAACCATCGTGCCCAAGAATAACAATGGATTTACTGTGGTGCGGAATGCAAATACCTGCAACCATTGATCGGCAAAATACCAGACCAACGGAATAGCGATTAGATTTGCAATCACAATCAACATCACAAACTCTTTTGTGAGCAATGTTGTAATGCTGAACACATCAGCTCCCAATATTTTACGCACACCAATTTCTTTTGTACGGGCCACGACCATAAACGAAACTAATCCTAATAAGCCTATGGCAGCAATCACCATGGTAACAATCGCAAACAAACTCAACACATTGGCGAGCCGCTTCTCTGCCTGGTACTGGGCTTCAAAGTTTTGATCCAGAAAAAAATAATCGAAATCATATCCTGCAAAAGTAGATGCCCATAAATTCTGCAATGAGCTTATTACATCCTGTGTGTTCGCGGCCTTATATTTTATAGCGTAGAGGTAACTGAATTGTGGCGCGTATGCCATCGCAACCGGACCAATTTTTTGTTGCAGACCTTCCTGATGATAATCCTTTATCACACCAATCACTTCGCCTGCCGGTGTTCCGGAAGGAGAAGTAATCTTTTTTCCAATTGCCTCTTCGGGTGAAGTCCAGCCAAATGCCGTTACCGCAGTTGCATTCACAATTAAACCTTCTTTCAAATCAGCTTCCCGTTGCTTATCAAATCCACGACCTGCTATTAATTCCAGACCTAATAATTCCAGGTAATTTTCATCTACCGACATGTACTCCACACTCACGGCATCTTCACCTGACTTACCTTCCGGATAAGCCACTTGTCCTTGCCATCCGCTGCTGCCAGGCAATGCATTGGCATAAGTAACTTTATCGACCATCGCCAGTGCAGCAAGTTGATCTTTAAAGGTCTCTTTGGTACTTTCACTGAAGGAACGGATGCGTGCGCCATTCAGTACTATCACCTGGTCTTTATCAAAGCCGAGATTTTGTTTTTGCATGAACGTGAGTTGATCGATAACAATCCATGTGCCTGACACCAACCCCGCAGAAATTACAAACTGAAATACTACCAACGTACGTCTCAACTGAATGCCGCGCGAGGATGTTTGCATTTTTCCTTTCAAGACTTCCGTAGGCTTTAATGCTGATATTATCCATGCCGGATAATACCCTGCCAGCAACGCCACCAGCAACACCAGCATCGCTATGCTTGCTAGAATGGACAGGTTTACCAATGAAATAAGTTCATAATTCTTTCCAATCAGTTGATTAAAGTAAGGCATCAGAATAAGTACAATACCTATTGACACTATCAAGGAAAGCAGCGTAAGTACAAATGACTCACTTAAGAATTGAGCAATCAGTCCATTGCGTGAAGAACCTACAACTTTGCGCAGCCCTACCTCCTTTGCACGGTGCACTGATCGCGCAGTGGCCAGATTGATAAAATTGATACAAGCCAACAAGATTACGAAAGCGGCAATTCCCGCCATCAAATACACTCTATCAATACTCCCCAATGGTCCCATGCCATTGCCACTTTTAGAATATAAATAAATTCTTTCTATCGGCTCAAACGATACGTAAGCCGACACACCCCATTCTTTCATCATTTGTCCCGCGCGATCCATATAAATGTTTTTCGCTTTTGCGGAAAAGTTTTCGAAGTCTGTTCCTTCTTTCAACAACACGTAGTTCCGCATATTGATGTTACCCCAGCCATCATCATAACTGAATGAAGTTTCCAGTGCTGTATAGGTTGAAAAAGACACAATCATATCGGCCTGAATATGCGAATTGGAAGGGATTTTTTTCATCACACCGGTTACCACCATGTGTAAAGTATCCACCATCACCAGCGTTTTATTCAACGCATCACCACCCGGAAAATATTTCTTTTCCATGTCTTCAGAAATCACAACCGAATAGGGTTCTGTCAATGCTTTTTGAGAATTCCCCTTTATCAAAGGGAAAGAAAACATTTGAAAAAACTCAGGTGTGGCGAAATGCATTTTTTCATGCATACGCTTATCTTCATGATTGATGGTAAGAAAGAATGCATTGCGTGTATATAAAACTGCTTCTACTTCGGGAAAATCTTTTTCCAACACCTTGCCAATGGGCCAGCCATTGGTTTCATTGCTACCACCCAGCGAACCGTCTGTTTGAAAGGTGGTATTGACGCGGTAAATGCGGGCAGACTTCTCATGAAAATTATCAAAAGAAAGTTCATCCAATACATACACCATAATAAGAATACCGGCAGTAAGGCCAATGGCTAAACCAAAAAGATTGATAAGGGTGAACCCTTTATATTTTACCAGGTTGCGAAAGGCAATTTTGAAGTAATTCAACAGCATATTGTAAAAGTTTATTAATGACAAGACTTTGAAAACAAAATAAGGTTACCGCCTGAACCAAACATCTATGCGGTATAGACGCATGTTAAGTCTGCTTAGTTGCACAATAAAAGGGGGTAAATGCCATTTAAGAAAGAAAAAAGCGTGTCATACTTCATCCATTTTCCTATTTTTACAACCCGAATTTTAACTACACTATGGGACGTATATTCGAAAAGAGAAAGCACAAAATGTTCGCCCGCTTTGATAAGATGGCGAAAGCATTTACACGCATTGGAAAGGACATCGCCATTGCGGTTAAACAAGGTGGCCCAAACCCTGATAATAATCCCAGGTTGCGCATGGCGATTCAAAACGCCAAGGGTGTAAACATGCCTAAAGATCGTGTAGACGCTGCCATTAAAAGGGCTTCGAGTAAGGAAGAAAAAGATTTTCAGGAAGTGGTTTATGAAGGGTATGCACCGCATGGCGTACCAGTGGTGGTAGAATGTGCTACCGACAATCCCACCCGCACGGTTGCCAATGTACGATTGCAATTTTCCAAAAATGGCGGCAATATGGGAAATTCAGGTTCTGTTGCATTTATGTTTGAGCGCAAAGGGATTTTTAAATTCGATCCCTCTAAATTGAATTTAGATGAAATGGAGTTAGATTTGATTGATGCTGGCGCGGAAGACATTCAGAGGGACGAAGAAGAAATCATTGTATATACAAAGTTTACGGAGTTTGGTCATATGCAAAAGTTTCTTGAATCGAAAGGGCTGGAACCGAAGAGCTCAGAACTACAATACATTCCTAATGTAACCAAAGAGCTGAGCGAGGCTGAACAAGACGAGGTGATGGAATGCATCACGGCATTGGAACAAGACGAAGACGTACAAAACGTATATCATAACCTTGCATGATATGAAAATCAAATTCCTGTTGGCGGTTGCATTAATTATCTTTTCAAGAATTAATTCAATTGCGCAGGAATCGGATACCATCAAGTTTGATTATCTAAGTTTCTATTTTAATGGTCAGGTGGCAGTGCCCGCAAAAGAATTTCGCGAGGCCATTAACAACTCGGTTGGTGATTTAGGTGTTGGATTAGCCGGTGGCTTTTTATTCAGTCCGTTCGGACAAAAGAAACCCTCACCGATTCTTTTGGGTGTGGATATCGTCTATACAAATTATGGTGTAGAAAAAATAGGTGCCGATTCAAACAACCCTGCCCTAAAAATCACACATAACATTTATGCATTTAATGGGATTGGCCGATTAAGACATCCTAATCATTCTAATAAAAGATTAATACCCTTTGTGGATGGATTAATAGGACTAAAGCTATATAACACACGGGTTAAAGTCGACAAGAACCTGATCGATGTTATTTTCAATACTGACGATGCCGAAGTATTAGATAATGTAAACGATACCGGACTTAACTTCGGCATGGGTGCAGGATTTTATACACATCCCAAAAAAGCAAATGGTGTGGGGTTTACCATGAGAGCTCTTTACATGTGGGGTGACGAAATAGAATATGTAGTGCGTAATTCCGTTAAACTAAATAATGGCACACTCACATATGAAAGCGCTAAAGCCAATACTTCTATGCTCACGATTCAATTAGGCATAACTGGCTTTACTTTTGGCAAGCTGGTGAAATAACCCAATCGCACCACTCATGCTAAAATTTTATGATAGTCTCTGAACCAGATCGCACTTACTAATGGACTCTCCTACTATTTAATATCAAACTATGAGAATATTGATTTTCTCTTTATTCATTACGATATCCGCATCGGCTCAAGAAAATACCACAACTGCCAGCATTGGCAGAGTGGGTAATGAAAAGGATGTAACTGTGAACACAGAATTTGGTTTGGTACTGATGGGTGGCAGCACAGACGTAAGTGAAGCATTTCAATGGATGATAGACCGCGCCAAGGGTGGCGACTTTGTAATCATTCGTGCCTCCGGCTCTGTAGGCTACAATGAATACGTTTACAGCATGGGCAACATAAATTCTGTAGAAACTCTATTAATAGATTCTAAAGAAAAAGCAAACCTTAAAGAAACATCAAGAATATTGCGTGAGGCAGATGCGTTATTCATTGCAGGTGGTGATCAGGCTAACTATGTAAAGTATTGGGCAGATTCTGAAGTTAGTAAAGCAATTGAGTATTTGATTCATGAAAAGAAAATCCCCATTGGTGGCACCAGCGCAGGCTGTGCGGTGCTGAGCGACATTATTTTTGACGCTATGCATGATACAGTCGTATCCGATGAGGCATTGGCAAATCCTTATGATGAGAAAGTAAGCCTATCAAAAAGTTTTATTCACATTCCGATGATGAAAGACATCATCACCGATCAACATTATTCACAACG
>JALOMN010000191.1 GCA_025455445.1 Cyclobacteriaceae bacterium | reverse complement strand
GATCAGAAAAAAATCTTCAATCGTTTTTACCGCGTACCAACCGGCAACCTGCATGATGTAAAAGGTTTTGGTCTGGGCTTAAGCTACGTGAAAGTAATTACGGAAGCACATAAAGGAAAAATCGTTGTACAAAGTACAGCCGGTGAAGGCAGTACGTTTACAGTTCAATTACCCCTCACAGAATGAGTTCAAAAATACTTTTAGTGGAAGATGATCCTAACCTGGGTTTTGTAATTAAGGATAACCTTGAGCAAAAAGGTTTTGAGGTAACACTGTGCGAAAACGGATTGGAAGGTGAAAAATCCTTTCAAGAACGTCTGTATGATCTATGTATTCTGGATGTGATGATGCCCAAACAAGACGGCTTTACGCTGGCTAAACATATACGCGCAAAAAATCAACAGGTTCCCATTTTATTTGTTACTGCCAAGTCCATGCTGGAAGATAAAATTGAGGGATTTCAAAGTGGTGGTGACGATTACATTGTAAAGCCTTTCAGCATGGAAGAATTATACCTGCGCATTGGTGTATTTCTCCGAAGATCAAAATCTCAAGTTTCAAACGATCAATTCAAACTCGGTTCCTATTCGTTTGATTTTACAAATTATACATTGCATCATGGCAGCGGATCTAAAATCTTAACTCAAAAAGAGGCGGAAGTATTAAAACTATTATGCGAAAACCGTGACCGTGTATTAAAGCGTGAAGAAATATTAAAAGCGGTGTGGGGCAATGACGACTATTTCATGGGCAGATCCATGGATGTGTTTATTTCAAAGCTCAGGAAATATTTAAAAGAAGATTCTTCTGTAGAAATTGTGAATTATCATGGCGTAGGGTTCCGCTTGCAAATCGCCCAATAATCGGCAAAAAGTATTTACCAGTAATATCTTGGCATAAGAACTGGCGAATTCGAATCAGAAGAGTTTTTCAATAATCTTGTCAACCGTCATACCTTCTGCTTCAGCCTTGAAGTTGCGCACGATACGATGGCGCAATACAGGTCTTGCTACGGCCATCACATCTTCAATGTCAGGAGAATACTTGCCATTAATAAGGGCGTTGCACTTAGCTCCTAACACAAGATATTGAGATGCGCGCGGGCCTGCACCCCACTCTAAATATTCATTGGCAATGGCAGAGCCGGCTGGTCCGGGTCGGGTTGCCTGACTTAATTTCACTGCAAACTCCACCACGTTATCTGCTACAGGCACTCTGCGCACAAGATGCTGAAATGCTATAATTTCTTCGCCTGTAATTACGGTAGAAACTTGCGGTAAATCATCTGCCGTTGTGTTCTTTACAATATCTACCTCTTGCTGATACGAAGGATAATCAAGCAGAATGTTAAACATGAATCGATCGAGTTGTGCTTCCGGCAGCGGATAGGTTCCTTCCTGCTCTATTGGATTTTGTGTAGCTAATACAAAGAATGGTCTTGGTAAATCGTAACGTGAGCCTGCTATGGTTACAAAATATTCCTGCATCGACTCGAGCAGTGCAGCCTGCGTTTTAGGAGGTGTGCGGTTTATTTCATCGGCCAACACCAGGTTTGCAAAAATAGGACCTTTCACAAAATGGAAGTTCCGCTCTTTATCCATGGTTTCTGCCCCTACAATATCAGAGGGCATTAAATCAGGAGTAAACTGTATGCGCTTAAACTGCAAATCCAGAGAGGTAGAAATTGTTTGCACCAATAATGTTTTTGCTAATCCCGGAACGCCTACCAACAAGGAGTGGCCCTGACAAAATATGGCCGTGAGTACTAGTTTTACTACTTCATCTTGCCCCACTACCACTTTTGCAATTTCAGCTCTTAACTTCTCAAAAGATTTTTTAAGTGCATCGGCAGCTTCTACATCATTGGCAAATAATTGTGACATACTGATTCTTTATTGAAATGTAATTGTTTTGCCCGCATGTATAAAAAATAACTACACAAGCGGCTCTACTCTGTGATTCTACAACTCTTATAAGCTGGATCAACATTGATAAACACATCCTGACGGGCTTTTACAAACCACTTATCCAATGCATTGTCTTTCTTTTCAGCCAGTGCCGCAGACTGTATACGACTCCAGTCATCTTTTAGATTGGCCTGGTGCGGAGCTAGCTTGGTTTTAAAATAAATAATGCGAACTGCATCTTTACCATCATCGGTGCGATAGCGAAGCGGTTTAGAAACGTTACCAACTTTCATCGTATCAATATTCAGATAGATGATAGGATCAATATCCCGCATGGAAATACGAACACCTCCATCCGGATCGGTAAGAAAACCACCCATGCCTTTGGTGGCCGCATCATCCGAATACTCTTTCGCTGCTTTCTCAAATTTGATGCTATCGCTTACAATTTTGGTGCGTAAACTATCCAAATACTTTTCTGCATTATCAATATCTTGTTGAGAGGGTACTGCAGATATCAGAATATGACGGGAGTTATATTCATTACCCCTGCGATCCAATAACTGCAAAATATGAAATCCGAAAGGTGACTCGAAAGGCTGTGAAATTTCTCCCACTTTAAGTTTAAATGCCATCGCCTCAAATTGAGGCACCATTGCACCTCGGCCAACATAACCCATTTCACCTCCGTTATACTGAGCGCTTGGATCTTCTGAATTTTTTACTGCCAGTTCGTTAAAGTTTTCTCCCTTTAAAATACGATCGCGCAACTCGCTCAACTTTCGCTTCGCTTCTTCTTTCTGTGAATTACTTACTTTGGCAACACGCACTATCTGGGCAACTTCCACATCAGAGGAATAGAAAGGCAAACTATCGGTGGGTATTTTATTGTAAAACCGTCTGATCTCCGCAGGCGTCACATTAATATCTTTTGTGATGCGGCTAGTCATCTCCCGTGCTAATAACTGTTCACGAATTTGTTCTCTTAATTCAAGTTTAATCTGATCCAGTGTTTTGCCATACACGCGTTCCAACTGCTCGGGTGAATTGCCAGAACTTTGCAAAATCATTTGCATCCGTTGTTCTGTATTGGAATCCACTTCCAAATCGGTCACCAATACGGAGTCTATCTCTGCCTTGGCCACCATCAGCTTATTCATAATTAGGCGATTGAAAATTTCGCAGCGCGCATCCTGCGAGGCCGGATTACCTTCGGCCAGGTAACCCTGGTAGGCAATTTCAAGCTCAGATTTCAACACAATGTAATTATCCACCTTAGCAATAATCTTGTCCACCACAAAGCCACCTTGCTCCTGAGCAAAGGAGGTATTCAGGTTTATAAACAAGGCCAAAAAGGCATTAATTGCTATAAATCTCAAAATCCTTACGTGCGGCTGCATTTTGATACACTTCATCTTCCAATTTTCTGGCAAGTTCAACTTTTCTTTTATTTAAAATAATGTTTTTAATGTCTTGTTTAACGAATTCAAGCGGGGAAACATTATCTGATATATTGTAAGCATCAATTTTTAGGAAGTATAAATTTTCATTGTCATTGGTCTCATAGTAATTATAACTTCTCAAAAACTGCACTTTGTTAGGTATTTCAGCCAATGGTGAATTCGCAACAAGTTTATCAAATTCAATCCAGGTAGAATCACTCAAATGATAAGCTGCCGAAAATCCCAGGCAATAAGACTTCAATTCTGCGTGATCTTTGGGTTTATTAGAATATACCCATGATTTTATAAGATTTGTTCGCGGTGCCGTTTTAGGCACTTTTATAAATGTGCCTTGTATGATATTTTGTTTGAGTATAAAGTTATCCTTTCTTTCATTGTAATAAGCCTCTATTTCTGCATCGGATATACTGTCATCCAGGTTTTGTCTTATGTAGAAATTCTGATATTCATAGGCGATAAGACTGTAACGATAGTCAAGTACCTTGCGTTCTACTTCCAATTCATTTATATCAATGTTCTTCATTGCTTCATTGATAACAAGCTGCTTTCTTATCCAGTTATTTACATACGTTGTAATGCGGGCGATGCTGTCTTCCTGCGAGGTGCCTGCAGGGATAATGCCTGTTAAATCATCGAGAAAAAGATAGGTGTTGTTTACCCTTGCTACTTGCTTGCGTGTAATAGTTTCTTCCGTATCACTATTTTTCATGCGAATAAAATCACAAGCATTCATGCACATGAATAAAAAAGAAATCAGCAACACAACTAATAGGTTACTGCGCATTTTTAATCGCTGGTTACATCTCTGAAAAAATAGAGTAGGAATTTTCACCGTGATTGTTCTTTATGAATTTATTTACCACCTGTTAATTCTGCTAACACCATTTTTTTGCCTTTATTGTTGACCTTCACCGGAAATTTTTTTTGTAAAGAAACTAACCATTCCTTTTCAAGATAATCCTGATAATCTGAAATCACACTTGCTCTCGCTTCCTCAAAACTCTTTACCCCCGGTGGAACCAATCGCTTAATTTCAACAAGGTAAAACTGACCCTCCAATTCCAACTCGTGCAGACCGATGGTCCAGGTAATGCGATCAATTACTTTGCTATCCTTTCGCTCATAAATGCGATAAGGTTGAATTGACTTAAACTTTTTCAAATCTGCATTTGATAAAGAATCTCCTGTATTTACTTTATTGATAGTGCTTTCAATAACACTTCTATCAGTAGCTGCAAAAATACGTGCTTCTACTCGGTCGCCACCCTGATATTTTTGCTGATTTTTCTCATAGTAGTTTCTCTGGCCTGCAGTGTCTTGCGATGCCTTATTCCATACTTCAGATTCCATGATATCGAACAATAAAATGCCTTCGCGGTATTCATTCAGGGTAAACTTAAATTCGGGATGTTCACGTTCCAGC
>JALOMN010000006.1 GCA_025455445.1 Cyclobacteriaceae bacterium | reverse complement strand
CTTTGATTTAGATCGTAAATCCTTATCACGTTTAGGTCTTGAGAAAAGCTTGGTATCAATTACAACACCTTTCAATGATGGAGGTGCCTTCATAGATGCGTCTTTCACATCACCAGCCTTATCACCGAAGATCGCTCTTAAGAGTTTTTCTTCAGGAGTAGGATCGGTTTCACCCTTAGGGGTAATCTTACCAATAAGAATATCACCTTCTTTTACTTCAGCGCCTACGCGAATGATACCATTTTCATCAAGATGCTTTACAGCTTCTTCACTTACGTTTGGAATTTCTGAAGTTAATTCTTCTTCTCCACGTTTAGTATCACGCACTTCGAGTTCAAATTCTTCGATGTGGATAGAAGTATAAATATCATCGCGAACAACGCGCTCTGAAATTACAATTGCATCCTCGAAGTTATATCCCTGCCATGGCATGTATGCAACCAACAGGTTGCGGCCAAGTGCCAGTTCTCCATTTGCCGTTCCATAACCCTGGCAAAGTGGTTGTCCTTTTGTAACCTTATCACCTTTGCGCACAAGTGGCGTTAAGTTAATACAGGTATCCTGGTTTGTTCTTCTGAACTTAATCAGGCTATACGTTCTCAGGTCATCATCAAAGCGCACTAATTGTTGCTCTTCTGATACCTCATACCTAACCAGAATTTTCTTTGAATCAACATACTCCACTACGCCATTGCCTTCAGAAAGAATTAATGTGCGTGAGTCAATTGCGATTCTGCCTTCCAAACCTGTACCTACAATTGGTGCTTCCGGTCTCATTAAAGGCACGGCCTGACGTTGCATGTTTGAACCCATCAGGGCGCGGTTTGCATCATCATGTTCTAAGAATGGAATCAATGAAGCAGCAATAGATACAATCTGATTAGGTGCAATATCCATGTAGCGGATATCTTTTGGTTCCACCACCGGGAAATCTCCCTCAAATCGTGCCTTTACTTTTTCCTCATCAAGCTCTCCATTGCTCTTTATTTTCACATTCGCCTGTGCGATGTTGTGAGTATCCTCTTCTTCTGCGGTAAGGAATATTACATCTTTACCTTTTACTTTACCTTGCTCTACCTTGCGGTATGGAGTTTCAATAAAGCCCATCTTATTCACTTTTGCATGAACACAAAGTGAAGAGATCAAACCGATGTTCGGTCCTTCCGGAGTTTCAATAGTACATAAGCGACCATAGTGTGTATAGTGAACATCTCGCACTTCAAAACCTGCGCGCTCTCTGGAGAGACCGCCTGGCCCGAGTGCCGACATTCTGCGCTTATGTGTAATCTCTGCTAATGGATTGGTTTGATCCATGAACTGAGAAAGCTGGTTTGTTCCGAAGAACGAATTGATAACAGAAGACAACGTGCGCGCATTGATCAAATCAACCGGCTTGAAATCTTCATTATCGCGAACGTTCATTCTTTCTTTGATGGTTCTTGCCATACGCGCCAAACCCACACCAAACTGAGAATATAATTGCTCGCCTACTGTTCTTACACGTCTGTTGCTCAGGTGATCGATATCATCGACAACTGCCTTAGAGTTGATTAGACCAATCAGGTATTTCACAATAAGGATAATATCCTCCGTGGTTAACACACGCTGATCAAAACTTAAATCTAAACCGAGCTTTTTGTTAATTCTATAGCGCCCTACCTCACCTAAATCATAACGTTTTTCACTAAAGAATAAACTTTGAATGATGTCGCGAGCAGTTTGCTCATCAGGTGCTTCTGTATTTCTTAACTGACGATAGATTTGTTCAACGGCTTCTTTTTCAGAGTTTGAATTATCCTTTGCCAGGGTATTAAAAATAATGTGAAAGTCTGAAACGTTCACATCTTCGCGATGCAGAATGATTGACTTCACGCCTGATTCAAGAATGGTATCAACATCTTCGGGTGTTAGCACATGATCGCGTTCCAACAATACCTCGTTGCGATCAATTGATACAACCTCGCCTGTATCTTCATCCACGAAGTCTTCGGTCCACGTTTTTAAAACACGTGCAGCCAACTTGCGGCCTACAGTTTTCTTTAATGTATTTTTATTTGCTTCAATTTCTTCAGATAAACCGAAGAGATCGAGTATATCTTTATCTGTGCCATAACCGATGGCGCGTAACAGGGTTGTTACGGGGAATTTTTTCTTACGATCAATGTATGCATACATCACCGAGTTTACATCGGTAGCAAATTCAATCCAGGATCCTTTGAATGGAATGATTCTGGCAGAATATAGCTTTGTACCATTGGTGTGTTTACTCATGGCAAAAAACACACCTGGTGAACGGTGAAGTTGAGAAACGATTACACGCTCAGCGCCATTAATTACAAAAGAACCCTTTTCGGTCATGTAAGGAATATTGCCCAGGAACACTTCTTGTTCGATGGTTTCAAAATCCTCATTGTCTTCATCATTACAGGTAAGGCGCAACTTTGCCTTTAGAGGCACAGAGAAAGTTAATCCTCTGTCGATGCACTCATCTACACTGTACTTAGGCGGATCAATGGTGTAATCCACAAACTCGAGCACGAAATTTTCGCGCGAATCTGAAATCGGAAAGTTCTCTGCAAATACTTTGAAGAGTCCTTCGTTTTGGCGTTTCTCTGCAGGAGTTTCGATTTGTAGAAAATCCTTGAATGATTGAACCTGGATATCCAGAAAATCTGGGTATTCCAATACTTTCTCTACTGATGAGAAATCAATCCTGTTGTTTACTGTCTTCTTTGTCAAGGTACTTTGTGTTTTAATTTCCTGGACTAGACTTAATTCTAAACCAATTTTAGGGTGCTCATGCTTATGTTAGCATAAATAGAGATAGACCCCAGTCCCATCCCGAAGGTTTCGGGAGGGAATGGAGCCTGATTTCTGTGTGAGACGGCACCCTGCGTCTTCAAGAAGAATTACTTCAACTCGATTTCGGCACCAGCCTCTACCAGTTGCTTCTTTAGACTTTCAGCTTCGTCTTTAGGTAAGCCTTCTTTGATTGTTTTAGGAGCACCATCAACTACATCTTTAGCTTCTTTTAAGCCAAGACCAGTTAATTCTTTAACAAGCTTCACGATTTGAAGTTTGTTAGGACCAGCAGCCTTTAATACTACATCAAAATTGGTTTTTTCAGCAGCAGCAGGACCAGCAGCAGCACCGGCAGCAGGGCCAGCAACTACAGCAGCCGCAGCGGGCTCGATACCATATGTTTCTTTTAAGTAAGAAGCTAATTCATTTACTTCTTTAACGGTAAGTTCTACCAGTTGATCGCCAAGTGATTTTACGTCAGCCATGATTGTAAGTGTTAATTTTTAGTTCGTTAATTATTGTTTTCTTTCTTCCAGTGCCTTTACCAGGCCAGCCACTGTTTGTTTGCCGCTTAATAAAGCAGACAATACATTCTTGGCAGGTGATTGCAGCAATGAAATGATTTCGCCAATGAGTTCATTTTTAGATTTCAACTCAACAAGCGTGTCTAGATGTTCCTCTCCGACAAACAGAGTGGACTGAATGGAAGCAGCTTTAAAACCAGGTTTGCCCTTAAGCTTGTTTCTGTATTCCTTAATAACCTTTGCAGGCAGGTTTCCAACTTCTTTGGAAAACAATACGCCTGAAAAGCCATGAAGGGCCTTAAATAATTCTTCATAATTACCTTCCTGCTTCTCTAATGCTTTGCGAATAAGTGTGTTTTTATAGACACCGTACTCGATACCCGCATTAAAACAAAGCCTGCGAAATGCATTGATCTGCGCAACCGTCAAGCCTGATGCATCGGTAATATAGAAATGCTCGTGCTGGGAAAACTTCTCAGCCAACGCATCGATAATCTGTCCTTTTTCTTCTCTGGTCATTTCTTAAATATTAAAGACCTGCAATTGAACCCTTATCCACTATAATACCCGGACTCATCGTTGAAGAAAGGCTGATATTTTGAATATATGTACCTTTCGATGAAGCGGGTTTTAACTTAACCACCGTGTTGATAAGTTCAGCTGCGTTTTCTTTTATTTTTTCCGGGCTGAAGGAAGCCTTACCAATGCTGGCGTGAATAATTCCTTGTTTGTCAATTTTGAAGTCAACCTTACCTGCTTTCACCTCTTTCACCGCTTTACCAACATCGAGTGTTACAGTTCCTGACTTCGGGTTGGGCATTAAACCGCGAGGTCCTAATACCTTACCAAGCTTACCTACTTTTGCCATTACCGTAGGCATGGTAATAATTACATCAATATCCGTCCATCCACCTTCTATCTTCTGAATGTAATCATCTAAGCCAACATGCTCTGCACCTGCATCTTTTGCATCCTGAGCTTTATCAGGTGTGCAAAGAACCAATACACGCACAACTTTACCCAAACCATGCGGCAGAGATACTACACCTCTTACCATCTGATCTGATTTCTTAGGATCTACCCCCAAGCGAATATCTATATCAACCGAAGCATCAAACTTGGTGAAGGTGATGTCTTTCAACACCTTGGCAGCATCTTCCAATGAATATTCCTTTTCAGAATCATACTTGGTAAGAACTGCTTTTCTGTTTTTTGTCAACTTTGCCATTGTCTTGTATTATTTATCCCAAGGGGCGGTTCCACTTACTGTTACTCCCATGCTACGTGCAGTGCCAGCAACCATTTTCATAGCAGACTCAACTTTGAATGCGTTTAAATCAGGCATTTTAGTTTCTGCGATTTTTTTGATTTGATCCCAGCTTATTGAGCCAACCTTAAGGCGGTTAGGTTCTTTAGAGCCTTTCTGGATTTTGATTGCATCCATAATCAGGATTGCAGCAGGAGGAGTCTTAATAACAAAGTCAAAAGACTTGTCATTATAGATGGTGAGGAGCACCGGCAACACCTGGCCTTGCTTATCTTGAGTGCGTGCGTTGAACTGTTTGCAGAAGTCCATGATGTTCAAACCTTTTGAACCCAATGCCGGACCAATTGGAGGAGCGGGGTTTGCCTGACCTCCTTTAACCTGCAGTTTCAAATAACCTGTTACTTCCTTTGCCATTGTATTATTATTCTAACTTTTCTACTTGCATGTAACTGAGTTCGACTGGTGTATTCCGGCCGAAAATCTTCACCATTACATTCAATTTCTTTTTGTCTTCAAAAATTTCTTCTACTGACCCTGTAAAGCCGCTGAACGGACCATCCATTACCTTAACAGATTCTCCTTTAATAAAAGGAGTTTCTAGTTTTTCTTCGAACTGGTCTATCTCATCAACCTTACCAAGTATTCTATTTACTTCCGATTGTCTTAAAGCAACCGGTTCTTTGTTAGTTGCGCTTGAACCACTGTTGCCTAAAAATCCAAGCACGCCCGGAATGTTGTTCACTGTGTGGTAAGCTTCACCATTTGACAAATCCGCAGAAACCAGCACATAACCAGGAAAGAAATTTCTCTCTCTTACGCGCTTTTTTCCTCCCCTCATTTCATATACCTTCTCCGATGGAATAAGCACCTGAGGTATAAACTCAGTGAGTTTTGACCTTTCAATCTCAGTTTCCAGATAAGATTTAACTTTCTTCTCCTGGCCGCTGATAACTCTTAAGACATACCACTTTAACTCGCCCATCCGGATTATCTCGTTATTTTACTTATAAAACCAAGTCAAAGCTTCCTTAAACCCGAGGTCCACTACGCCAATAACAATTGCAAAAATCAAAGAAGCTACCAACACAAGAATGGCACTACTTTGAAGTTCACTGAACTTTGGCCAAGACACTTTATTACGTATCTCGTCAATGGAATCTAAAATATATGTCTTTACCTTTTCCATTCGTCTTTAGCTTTGCACGGGTGGAGAGACTCGAACTCCCAGCCAACGGTTTTGGAGACCGCTACTCTACCAATTGAGCTACACCCGTATAACTGTTTTCTCAGCTCGACCTTTTAAACTGCACCCGATACCCTCAATTCAAAAGGACTGCAAAGGTAGAATAAGAGGCATAGAAAACAAAAGCGTTTCTAAGAAAAATCTCAGAAACGCTTTTTATTTGATTATCAGTTAATTACCCTTAAAATCTTAATGTATTAAGGGCAATTCTGAACTTAGTCAAGGATTTCAGTTACCTGACCTGATCCTACCGTACGGCCACCTTCGCGGATAGCGAAACGAAGACCTTTCTCCATCGCAATCTTGTTGATCAACTCAACTTCAATAGAGATGTTATCACCAGGCATAACCATTTCTACACCGGCAGGAAGTTTTACTTCACCAGTAACGTCTGTAGTGCGGAAATAGAACTGAGGGCGGTACTTGTTAAAGAAAGGAGTGTGGCGGCCACCTTCTTCCTTAGAAAGTACGTAAACCTCTGCCTTGAATTTAGCGTGCGGAGTAACAGAACCGGGCTTGCAAATAACCATACCACGGCAGATATCGGTCTTTTCAATACCACGGAGCAACAAACCTACGTTGTCACCAGCTTCACCTCTGTCAAGAATTTTGCGGAACATTTCTACACCTGTGATGGTAGAAGTTAAGTTCTCGGCACCCATTCCAAGAATTTGTACTGGGTCACCAGTCTTAATAATTCCACGCTCAATACGGCCAGTAGCAACCGTACCACGACCTGTGATTGAGAACACGTCTTCAACAGGCATCAAGAAATCTTTATCAACAAGACGAACTGGGATTGGAATGAAATTATCTACCGCATCCATCAATTCTTCTACTTTAGCAACCCACTTTGGTTCGCCATTCAATGCGCCCAGAGCAGATCCTCTGATAACAGGCATGGTATCGCCAGGGAAGTTGTAATAAGTCATCAATTCACGAATTTCCATTTCAACAAGGTCAAGCAATTCTACATCGTCTACCAAGTCAACTTTGTTCATGAACACTACCAGAGCAGGTACACCTACCTGACGAGCCAAAAGAATGTGCTCGCGGGTTTGCGGCATAGGTCCGTCAGTTGCAGCTACTACCAGAATAGCTCCGTCCATCTGAGCAGCACCTGTAACCATGTTCTTCACATAGTCAGCGTGACCAGGACAGTCTACGTGTGCGTAGTGTCTCTTGTCAGTTGCATACTCAACGTGTGAGGTGTTGATTGTAATACCTCTTTCTTTTTCTTCAGGAGCATTGTCGATTGAAGAGAAGTCGCGAACTGCAGCAAGGCCTTTCTTAGAAAGAACCTGAGTGATTGCAGCCGTAAGAGTTGTTTTACCATGATCTACGTGACCAATAGTACCAATGTTTACGTGAGGTTTCGAGCGGTCAAAATTTTCCTTTGCCATATTTGAAAATCCCGGTTAAAGTTTAAAAGTGTATAATTAATTAAATAAGTTACTAATCAAAGCTTCTCTTACTAAGAAGCACTATACACCCCAAACATGTTAAGCCTGTCGAATAAGGGTTATTCGATGAAATCTGATACTTAAATCAATATGGTCGCTACCCATCCGTATTCAGATAATTCATTCAAAATCAATATTTCAAAGTCCTAAAATTACTCCGATCGATACCAGAATAATCACTGTATATTATCTCAAGAGCTGTTGAAGAGAATTCCTGCCTTCACAATGCTTCGGCAGACAGGGAACTCTCGACCTTGGCGCGCCTCGCGCCATGCTCTACATCAACATCCAAACAGAAAGATTTGTCCGTAAACGCTCCTTTCTATTGAGCTGTTGAAGAGAATTGAACTCTCGACCTCTTCCTTACCAAGGAAGTGCTCTACCCCTGAGCTACAACAGCCAATTAATTCAACATTTCAAATTCCAAATTCAAAATTTGGTTATCCTCCACACGCTAAACTCATATTCAACATTCCAGTTAAACCTGGAATTTTGAATTTTAAATTCATTGTGAGCGGGAAACGAGGCTCGAACTCGCGACCTATAGCTTGGAAGGCTATCGCTCTACCAACTGAGCTACTCCCGCTTACCTATTTCAAATTCGAAATTTCAGATTTGAAATTGTATCGTGGGGAGAACAGGATTCGAACCTGTGAAGACATAAGTCAACAGATTTACAGTCTGTCCTCGTTGGCCGCTTGAGTATCTCCCCTTCTACTTTTTTAATCTTTTAAAAGAACGTTTGAGCCAGCTATTATTTGTTCAACTTTTGGCTCTTTCAAAAAATAGGAGTGCAAAATTATACGGTTTTTCGGTTTAGACAAACCAGAACTGGTTTTTATATGGAAATCATTTGAGTTTCCCGATTATAGAATCTCACATAATTACAATCTCTTTAATTACCTCTATTCCGAATTTCTTTTGGAATAATTCAATAATCTGGATTTTGTGCAGATTAAGATCATGCTTCATGGACGGGCTGTCGAGCTCAACAAACAGGACTTTATTTTTTAGAAACACCTTTTTTGTGCGTTTGGCAACAGGTTTACCAACCATTTCTTCCCAGGATGACACCAGATTAGCCTCGTCAAATTTTGATTTGATGTGGTAACTTTTCAGCAATTCCTGTATTGCTTGCCCAATATGTTGAGTGTTATCGCCCGGAGTTTTCGCCATTGGTTTTTAAGTTACCATTTTCCACAAAAAATACCTTGGCTGCCAGGTTAGATTCATGTAAAATCTGCATACTTCTATCCTCACGGGCATCGGTGATAAATATCTGCCCGAATCTTCCTTCTGCAACTAATTTCATTAAATGGCCTATCCGTATATCATCCAGCTTATCAAAAATATCATCTAAAAGCAGAATAGGTTTTATGGCCTTTTCTTTTGCTATCACCTCAAATTCACAGAGTTTGAGACTAATCAAGAATGACTTTTGCTGACCTTGTGAACCCACCTTGTTTAGCTCATTTCCATCCATCACAAAGGAGAATTCATCGCGGTGCACACCCACAGAGGTTCTTTGCAATAAAATGTCACGATGTATACTATTCTTAAGTAGGTTCAACAAAGGCTGCCTATCAAGCTCTGAACGGTATTGTATATCCACCGACTCTGCCGATTCGGGAGCAATCAAGCGATAATGTAATTTAAAGAGTGGGATGAACTCTTTCATTAACTCAGTGCGCCTGGAATGAATATAGGTTCCAGTCTTTGCCAGGATGACATCATAGCTCTCAAGCAGTTGATAATCGGTGCTACCGGTTTCTGCAAACCTGCGAAGCGCGCTATTGCGCTGCTTTAAATGATGATTATAGGAGATCAGATTTTCCAGATAATGCGCATCAATCTGACTCAGAAGGGTATCAAAAAATTTCCGCCTCAGTTCTCCTCCACCCCATATTAACTCAATATCCTGAGGGGTGATGAGCACCACCGGATATTTACCCACATGATTTGAAAATTTTACATAATCCTGATTGTCTTCTTTAACTACCTTTTTCAGCCCCGACTGGAAACTGCACATCACTTCTTTCTCTTTGCCAGCCACAGAAAAAAATCCCTTAATCATAAATTGCATTTCGCCTGAGCGGATATTTTGGGCATCGGCAGGGTTAATGGCACTTTTTGTAAACGCCAGGTAATGGATGGCATCGAGCAAATTGGTTTTGCCACTTCCATTTTTACCCAGAAAGCAGTTCAGTTTAGGGTCTGGAATGAAATCAACCTCTCGGTAATTTTTAAAATTATAAAGTCTTAAAGCTTTGAGAAACACCTAATAATAATTGAAAATTATAAACAACCCCTCTCTATTTGTCAATTGATGATGGCTAGCGTATTTTCGCACCTCACTATTGATTCAAAATTAGCAATTATGGCTACCACCACACAATCAAAGAGCACCTCAGCAAAAAAAGATAAAGTTGCCTACTCAAAAGAAACCTACATGTTTTGGTTTGAGAGCATGCTGTTGATGAGAAAGTTCGAAGAAAAAGCAGGCCAGCTTTATGGAATGCAAAAAATCCGTGGCTTTTGTCATTTATATATAGGCCAGGAAGCATGCGCTGCTGGTGCAATTTCTGCCCTAAGGCGGGGTGATAAGTATATCACTGCTTACCGCGACCACGCCCATCCATTGGCGCTTGGCACGAGCCCCAATGCAGTAATGGCAGAACTTTATGGAAAAGAAACCGGCTGCTCTAAAGGAAAAGGCGGCTCGATGCACATTTTTGATAAAGAGAATCATTTCTTTGGAGGCCATGGAATTGTGGGGGCTCAGATTCCGCTAGGTGCTGGAATTGGTTTTGCCGAAAAATATAATAAAACCGGCAATCTATGTATATGCTACATGGGTGATGGTGCTGTTCGTCAAGGTGCCTTTCATGAAGCCCTCAACCAGGCAATGATTTGGAAAATACCGGTGATTTTTGTGATTGAAAACAATGGATATGCAATGGGTACTTCCGTACAACGCACCTCAAACGTGCATGAACTTTATACCCTTGCAGAAGCGTATGACATGCCTTCCGAGCCGGTTGATGCAATGAATGTAGAGGCCGTACACGAATCGGTTGCGCGTGCCGCAGAAAGAGCCCGCGCTGGTGAAGGACCAACCTTACTGGAATTTCGTACTTATCGATTTAAAGGGCATTCCATGTCGGATCCGCAGAAATACCGCAGTAAAGAAGAAGTGGAACAATACAAACAGCGCGATCCGATAGAACAAGTGCGTGCAACTATACTTGATAAGAAAATGGCAACCGAAGCGGATTTAGCTGCCATCGAAGCAAAGGTTAACGCGCAAGTGGAAGAAAGTGTAAAATTCGCAGAAGAATCAAAATTCCCAGATGTGGAGGAGGCCATGCGCGATATTTACGCAGAGCCGAATTATCCCTTTATCATGGATTGAGTTACCATTTGATTAATAAGACTGAATTCTTAGTTTTGCGTCCCGCTTTAGTGCGGGACTTTTTATTTATAAACACATGGCAAAAAAGGAAGAAAACAAAGATTTATTGGAGAACCCCGAAGTAATTCAGGAAAAGTTGGTTAGCGCAGAAGGCTGGCTTGAACAAAATCCAAAAACAGCAATAGGCATTGTAACAATCATACTGCTAGTGATTGGTGGATATTTCGGATATCGCTATTACAATGGCAATCAGGATACGATTGCTCAGAAGGAGATGTTTCAGGCTATCCGCTACTTTGAATCCGATAGCTTAAACCTGGCATTGAATGGAGACGGTAATATCTTAGGCTTTTTGCAAATCATTGAAGACTATTCAAGTACCGATGCCGGCAACCTTGCCAATTTCTATGCTGGCGCTACTTACCTGAAGCAAGGAAAATACCCACTGGCTATTTTTCATCTGGAAGATTTTAAGTCAAACGATTTATTAGTGCAGGCTCGTGCGTATAGCTTGATTGGTGATGCGTATATGGAGCAAAATAATTTTGAAGACGCTGCGAAATATTATACCAAAGCAGCGGGCTATAAGCCTAATAAAGAATTTACACCATCCTATTTAATGAAGGCTGCACTTGCTTATGAAAAGTTAAATCAGAATCAAAAAGCAATTGATGCATACACCACTATCATTGAAAAATTCTGGGACTCAAGTGAAATCCAAAATGCAAAAAAATATAAAGCGCGTTTGGAAGCTAATTCATAAAATAATTTGAAATAACTTTGAAGGGATAGCTACACTATCCCTTTTTTATTATCTGAAAAGTCATGGCAGGAATTTTAAAAACCGTTACCGGTAAAAGCAAAATTGATTTAAGTAAAAAAACATTTGCCATTGTAGTGGCCGAATGGAATGAAGAAATTACAGAACCGCTTTACCAGGGATCCTATCAATCGCTCATTAAAGCAGGAGTAAAAAGTAAAAATATCATCCGTAAAAGTGTGCCCGGTAGTTTTGAACTTCCTTTAGCAGCTCAATGGATGGTGGATCAAAAAGAAGTAGATGCAGTGATCTGCCTGGGATGCGTAATACAGGGAGAAACCGCTCATTTCGATTACATATGCCAGGCGGTAGCCTATGGTATTATGAAAGTAAATCTTAAGTCTAACAAACCAGTTGCGTTTGGTGTATTAACCACGCTGAACAAAAAGCAAGCAATGGACAGAGCAGGCGGAAAGCATGGCAACAAAGGCGAAGAAGCAGCGCTTACTGTAATAAAGATGATTGAATTACAGAATTAATTTCGTTGCTTTTCATGGGCTATTGCGCCCTCAACAATCAGATATTGAGCAAGAATATAAGTTGTCATAATCGCAAGAGAGGCGAGTGTGAAAGGCTCCATAAACTTATTGATCGCAAGCAAAGAATCAGAAAGCATAAAGAACAATGCTCCGGAAAATATCAACACAAAACTCTTTTGCGAAGTAAATCCATACCTGAATAAAGCGAACATAGCCATTACGGTTATCACCAACGCATATAACATCACAGGAATTTTCATGCCCCCGAGGTGCGGAAATAATATGGTTACCAGTCCGGTACCCGCCAAAACTATTGGCAAGGAAAAACGAATTCGTTGTGTGGGCATTAGTTCGTTGTTACCCGCTTTATTTCTCAATTGTTTGTAACTAATCGTATATAGCAAGTGGCCTGTAAGAAATGCTGCCAGACCAAAAATGAAATACAATTCACCCTGAAACATTAATAACACATCGCCCGCCCAACAAAACACCAGGGCAGCAAGAAAAATATAATTACGTGCAGATACTGATGAAACAAAATATGCAACCAGCAAGGGCATAATCAGTGGCTTAACTACTGAATGCACATCCTGGAAGTGAAAGGTTACAGCAGTTAACTCTGCTACGCTCACTGCAACAAAAAGGAAAAGCCATATCTTTTTCATCACCTGAAGGATATTAGGTTTGAGTAAACAATAATCTATTTTAAAATTAAACGCTGCTGACGGTTGAATAAAAGTAAGTACAAAAAAGCAATTGCGCTTAACAGTGCACTGGTCAGGAATACCAATAAAAATTTCGTTGAATCATTACCATAAAGCCAACCTGAAATAAAAGCGCCTAAACCAATGCCTAATTCCATCGATATATAAAGTGATGCCAGACCTCTTCCCTTAAACCGATCATCGCTTAAATCAGTGGCCCATGCGAGTAATGTCGGTGACGTGGAGCCCTGGGCGAGTCCGTATAAACTAACGCCAACAATTAGTTGAAGCGTAGTTTCTGCTGTGCCAATAACTATCATCGAAATTACAATTAAGGATGTACTTGCCATGAGCACGGGTGCTCTACCATATCGATCGGAGGCCTTGCCTGCAAGTAAACGGATCAAAAGCGAACCAACTGTAAGAAATGTAAATAGCAAACCTTTATTTTTTATACCCACAAACTGCCCAAAGTCAGGGATGATGGTAAATACCGAACCATACGCAAACGAAGCAAGCACCATAATAAATGCGGGCACCAGTACTCGAGGTTCGAACAAGTCCGCTTTAGTAATTCTTAAAAGTGAAAAAGAAAATTTTTCTCTGGAGTGCAATGTTTCTTTTGTCCTTAGCAAAATCAAAATAGAAATCAATGCAGATAAAGAAGAACAATAAAACATGGTATTTAGCCCAAACTGGTTAGCGAGTGTTCCACCTAATGCAGGCCCGGCTGCCATGCCTACTGCTCCTGCTGTGCCAAGCAAACCCATTGCTTCGCCTCGTTTATGTGCCGGAACAATATCTGATAAATAAGCCGTGTTGCCGGTAGGTGTAAAGCCTGTAGAAAAACCGTGCACAAATCGCAACAGGAAAAATGGAAATAACGAAGCGACTATCGGATATAATAAGCTGCAAATAAAACATACTACTGCTCCAAAAATCATTACCGGCACACGACCGATAGTATCGGCCAGTTTGCCGCTGAAAGGCCTTGAGAGCATGGCCGTAATTGTGAATAATGAAATGATTAACCCTTTGTATTCCGCGCCACCTAAGTGTGTAAGATATTCCGGCAGTTCAGGAATGATCATATTGAAGCTCGCAAAAAACAAAAGCGAACTCAGGCAGAGTAACCAGAAAGATGAGGTGTAGGTTTTATTCAAATTGGTATTCGGTAATCAGTATTCGGTTAGAGCGTTATTTTTTGTTTAGCGGTTTACAAAAGGAATCCGATTTTTTAATCATGGAGTTTAACATTCTACCAATCGAACTGCATTGTTGTAAAAGGTTGGCGGTAGATTCAGTAGTTAAGTATCCGCAGTCGTTTGCTGTTTCAATCCAATGTTGGGTTTCTTGCTGTTCACCATCGGCATCAGTCAGCTTACTTACAAAATGCTTTTCATATAATCTTTTTGCCCAAGCCTCAGCGATTTGTGCACCTATTGAACGTGATGATCTTCTTATCTGATCTGTGAGCGAAAACATTTCATCGCGTGGAAAATCCTTAGTAATGGAAAATATCTCCTTAGCCAGTTGCCTTGCCGCTTTATAAACTTCCAGATTATAAACTTCCAGATTTGTATAGCTTTCTACGTATTCCATATAAGTTAGGATTTAAACATTCCTAATACCGATTACTGAATACTGATTACCGACCACCGATTACTGCTTGGTTGCCGATTCCTGATCTTCCAACAAATATGCTTTGATGAAATCATCCAGGTCGCCATCGAGCACATTTTGGGCATCATGTCTTTCCACCCCGGTGCGAGCATCTTTCACCAGTTTGTAAGGATGTAACACGTAGTTTCTTATCTGCGAACCAAAATCAATTTTCATTTTACCAGCCTCCACCTTATCACGCGCTGCATTTCGTTTTTCCATTTCAACCTGATACAATTTTGATTTCAACATCTGCATGGCACGCTCGCGGTTGGCATGTTGTGAACGTTCTACCTGGCACACTATCACAATGCCGGAGGGCTTGTGTGTTAATTGCACTTTTGTTTCCACCTTGTTTACGTTCTGTCCGCCTGCACCGCCTGAGCGTGATGTTTGAATTTCAACATCAGCAGGATTGACTTCAATCTGAATGGAATCATCTACTTTCGGATACACAAATACCGAAGCAAAAGAAGTATGTCTTCGTTGATTGGAATCAAATGGTGAAATACGAACCAGGCGATGAACACCAATTTCTGACTTAAGCTTTCCGTACGCAAATGGCCCTTCAATCTCCAGCGTAGCCGATTTTATACCTGCCACTTCACCTGCCTGATAATCTATTTGTGAAACTTTGTATCCACTTTTCTCGCCCCACATAATATACATGCGGTTGAGCATATCTGCCCAGTCGTTGCTCTCAGTTCCTCCGGCTCCCGGATTTATTTCCATCACCGCACTGAGCTGATCCTCCTCTTTGCTGAGCATCTTTTTAAACTCGAGTTCTTCAACTGATTTTGCAGTTTTTAGATAATCTCTTTCCAATTCTTCATCCCCTATCTCGCCTGCATCATGAAATTCATTAAGTACTTCAAGATCTTCCACTTGCTTATTCACCTGGTCAAAAGCATCGGTCCACACTTTTTTAGTGCGAATTTCCTTTAGTATTAGTTCCGCTTCTTTGGGTTTGTTCCAGAAATCTGCCTGATGGGTAATACGCTCTTCGTCTTGTATTTCTACGATTTTGTTATCGTAGTCAAAGATACCGCCTGAGGGCGGCAACACGGACTTTCAAATCCTTTAATTGTTCTGTGGTCATGTTTTTAGATATTCTGCCACGAAGGTAATAGGTTCACGCTATTATATAAAACGACTAATCGATTTTCTATTTATTGAATTGATAATACCTCGAATTATAATCAATTGTCTGCAGTGTGTGTCCATACACTTTTTTATACGGACTGTGAATAAAGATCATTGCAGCACCTGCCGCAGTAAGCACCAATGAAGTAATTGCTACCTGTTCGTCCACACCGCTTTGCCCGGGCACGATAAGCGTATTAAGCTGGTCTATTGCAAAATACCCGATGCCTGCTATAAATAATAAACCACCTACACCCTGCGTAGCATTGATTTTACGTTTGCCTTTCATGTAAAGTGATTCAATTGACAAAATGGTGAGTGAATCATTGGAAGTATAAACATGTGTGTCGGTGAGTTCAATAATGCGACCTTCCTTCTTTTGCTTATTCTTCAACTTGCATTTAAGGTATTCACCTTCGGTGAAGCGTGCTACTACTCTCTCACCTTTCATCAACACGAGCTGCTTTTGCGCGTGCACCGAAAATGAAATAATAAGTACGCTAAAAAATAAAAAGATGAATTTCATTACATAGTCTATTCTTATCCAAATTACACAACTGTGCTCATTCTTCCGGATTATGTAAAAGAAAAAAGCGGGTGTTGCGCCCGCTTTTTATTTTCTGATGATCAAATACGATGAATCCATCCAAACAAATCCGGACTTTTACCGTGTTTTACATTTTCCAATTCCTGAAATGCCCGCGGTGAAAATTTTCGTTCACTCACCGGTGGTAATTTATAGTCCTTTCCATCATGACCAATCAATTCAATATGCGCAATGGTAGCTGCTGTGCCTGCACCAAATGCCTCCTGCACACGACCTTGCTCCAAAGCCGAAACCAATTCTTTTACAGACACTTTTCGCTCTTCCGTTTTCATTCCCCAATGGCGTGCGAGGTCAAGCACACTCTGTCGTGTGATACCTGCCAGAATGGAATCACTCAATGCCGGAGTAACCAGCACATCGTCTATCACAAACATCACGTTCATCGTGCCACTCTCTTCAATGTATTCATGATTTTTACCATCGGTCCATAAGAGCTGATGATAGCCCTTGTCTTGCGCCAGTTTTGCAGGATAGATTGCACCACCATAATTTCCTCCCGCCTTTGCATAGCCGGTTCCACCTTGCACTGCGCGGGTGTAGTGAGTTTCTATTTTTACTTTCACCGGTGTAGCATAATATGGCCCAACCGGACTGAGAATAATCATGAATGTAAAATCAAGTGAAGGACGAATTCCTATGTATTCATCTGCCGAAAACATAAACGGACGGATGTATAATGAACTTCCCTCCACATTCGGCACCCAGGCTCTATCTAAATCAATTAAAGTATTCAGACTCTCCATGAATAGCTCTTCCGGAATCTGCGGCATGCACATGCGCTCGGCAGAAATATTCATTCGCTTCCAATTATCCATTGGCCTGAACACCAATGCTTCGTTGCCATCCGCGGAAGCGTATGCTTTCATTCCTTCAAAAATAGATTGACCATAATGAATAGCAGGTGTGGCAGGACTTACCGGCATGTAACCATAAGGCACAATTCTGAAATTTTTCCATGTGCCTTCTCTGTAATCAGCCATAAACATATGGTCAGTATATACTTTACCAAAAGCAAGGTTTGCAAAATCAATTTCAGAAACTCTTGTTTTGTTAACTTGTTGAATAGCAATCTTCATCGTGTCGATCATGGCTAAAAATTTAATAGTGCAAATTTAATAGAATAAGCCAAACGACTAACGCGTGTTAGGTAAAGATTATTTGAATGGCAGAAAAAAAATGAGATTACATCCTCGGTTTCCAGGGAGTTTCTTCCACTCCTAATTCTTGCGTCATCATGCGACACAAAACAAAAAGATAATCAGAAAGGCGATTGAGATATTTTATGACCAGCGGATCAACCTGCTCGAGTTGGTGCAATGCAATTACTAATCTTTCGGATCTGCGACACACAGTTCGTGCAACGTGACCCCACGATACAGATAAGTGACCTCCCGGTAAAACAAAGAAACGCATAGGTTGCAACAAGGCATCCATTTCGTCCATCTGCTTTTCAAGAAACTCCACATCTGATTCCGCAAGGGAAGGAATCTTAACTTTAGTATTATCAGGTTCGGTGGCCAGTATGGACCCTATCGTAAATAATCTATCCTGAATTTCAGCAAGCAATAACTTTCTTTTCTGATTTACTTCCTGATCGCGCAATACACCAATCCATGAATTCAATTCATCTATTGTACCGTACGAGTCAATGCGAAGTTCAGATTTTGAAACACGTTTACCTCCAAACAGAGAGGTCATTCCTTCATCACCTGTTTTTGTATATATCTTCATAGTTCAAAATTCTGCTAAATGCATGGCATTGCCAAAGAATCCAAAATCTATCTTGAAGTCAGGATTCGCTGAATCAGAACTCGTTTACAGGCAAAATGTTTTAAAAAAGAATTGGTAGTTAATTAGCAAATGCTACAGGCTGCGGACGCGTTACCTTTTCATTTGCCTTATCCCATTCAATTAAACCATCCTTTAATCGAATGATGCGATGTGCATAATGTGCAATGTCGTCTTCGTGTGTCACCATGATGATCGTGTTGCCTTTCTCATGTAACTCATGAAAGAGGTTCATGATGTCATGCGATGTTTTTGAGTCGAGGTTACCGGTAGGTTCATCAGCCAAAATGATAGAAGGCTTATTTACAAGCGCCCTGGCAATTGCCACGCGCTGACGCTGACCACCTGATAGTTCATTGGGTCTGTGATGGTGACGATCTCCCAGGTTTACATTTTCGAGTGCAGTCATAGCCATTTCTTCGCGTTCACTTCGGCTATAGCCGGCATAAATCAATGGAAGGGCAACATTTTCCAACGCAGTGGCACGAGGCAATAAATTGAACGTTTGAAATACGAAGCCAATCTCTTTATTGCGCACAGCCGCCAACTCATTTTCTGTCATGTCACTCACTAACTGACCATTGAGCCAGTATTCACCACTAGAGGGTGTATCCAAACAACCAACAATATTCATTAAGGTAGATTTTCCGGAACCAGAAGGCCCCATAAAGGCAACATACTCACCTCTCTCTATTGTGATTGAAATATCCTGTAATGCATTTACGATGTTATTACCCATTTTATACATTCTGGAAATATGGGTGGTTTTGATAATGTTTGACATGCGAGGCTGTTTAAAACAATTAGATGTGGGAGTTCGAACGAAAGTTTCCTATCACTTCAACTTAAGAATCCGGTTTTGGTTTCAAAAACGTGACAAATTGATGAAAAATTATGTAAAACGGTTCAAATCGGTAAGATATTGGCAACTTTTACTCAGACGCACACCATTACAACATGTTACAGGCCATCTAGATTTTCACGAATAAAGGCCAGACAGGTGCCAATCACATGTTCATCCCGCAAAATCCTGTTATGCCCCAGGCCTGAAGTCTTTAATAGTTTTGCTTGCGGATACACTTTCAGCAATTCTTCAGCATGCACCATCTCAACGTCTTTATCGTCTTCATCCTGAACAATCATAAATTTAAAATCTGAAGGAACTGACTTTATCAACTCCATGGCTGTGAATGCCTCAAAAGGCTTTCCATGTTTCTTCGCGATAAATTCTTTGAACGCCAGCCCTGTTTTCCACGAACCACCAATCGCTTTAAGAAAAGATTGAATGATGCGATCCGCCACAGACGGACTCGCTATGTTTATCAGTTTCTTTACCGGAAATCCATTGGCAATAGCGTATAAAGAAGCACCACCACCAAATGAATGTGCAATGATTGCTTGTGGATACCCTTTTCTGATTGCGATTTGATGGATCACTGCAGCAAACTCTGCAATAGAAGTTTGTTTGCCTTCCGATTTACCATGTGCCGGACCATCAAATCCGATGATACGATAACCATTTTCATTAAAGAATGGAATAAATTTTCTGAACTGCGTAGCTCTGCCAGCCCATCCATGTACTACCAGCACGTATGGTTTTGATTCATTACCCCATTGATAGCATTGTACTTTTCTATCATTGCACATCACCGAAAACATCTGTGCCGAGGCTTCCGCTTCTAGTTCCTTTTCAGGTGTTTTAAACCGAAGCGGTGTAAAAAAAACTTTCTCCAGATAATGAAGTGCAAGTGTGGTAGATACTTTTTCAATTTTAGGAAATACCCAGCGCATGATGCGAAGTGGAAGTGGCACCGGTACGGGCTTTTTAGTGTGCTTATGTTTGGTCATTACTGAATTACAAAATCAAACCGGTTGGTTTGGTGCGCAAAGGTATCAAGATCATACACTCTTTCGGCAAAGGTAACTTCATTGTTTTGTGAAATGGTGATTACCGTTGAACAACGCGTGCCATAACCACTTGTTTTGATAAACATGGATGATAACGCTCTTTCCCGCTCCAGGCCAATGCCGGTATCGGGTAATTGTTGATCGCTCGCACGCTGTTCGTCATACAACAGCTGGAATAAATTTTCAGGTCCGATTGAATCACCCGATATAGCTTCGTTAAATTTTTCTTTTCCGCGCGTCACCTTGGGCCAGGGTGTATCCAGCAAATGATTACTTAACCCATATACACCTGAAGAAAGTCTTTGAATCTCATTGCCATAATTTGAATGATACCAAAGTTCATCAGGATAACCGACCAATAAATTATAGCCATTATACAAAGCAGCTTTAGGTGCGAGTTGTTCGAGATAATCGTTTGGTGCAGCACCATTCGTTAAGTAATCAGAAACAAGTTGTCCGCGCGAAGGTGCTTTAGGATTAATGTTAGCGGGATCGCGATAATTAGTAACCAGACTAATCTTTCCATTTTTATTCATGGCCATCCAGGTGCCGGCAGCTTCCAGATCGCGACCGCCTAAAATATCCGGATAATCGTTCCAAAATTCTGCGGAAGCAGTTTTACGACTATAAAATTCATCGCGGTTGGCAGCGATTATCAATTTATATGTTGGGTGATGATTTATGGAAATAAAAATCAGGCACATGAAATTACATTGTCCAAAACGTGATAAAGAAAAGAATAAAGCGATATACCATCAATGAAATAACCACCAGGTAAGTTAGTATTGCACCCTTAACTCCGGCTAATAACCAGTTTTGCTTATAGTAAGTTCGCTGAGCCCTTACAAAAAAATAGAAGAACAATACAAGGCTTAATTTTGAATACACTTCATCTGAAAGCAACGAACTCCAATCTACCCCAAACCACATCGACACAAGTCGTATAATAAATAAAAGTATATGAGGTAATATCACACTGTTGATCAATAATAAAAAAGCATGAAATTCAAACGAGAGCTGCAGGTGGTCAAAAAAGAGATTCTTCCTGGAAAAATTTATTATTGAAAGTGGAATTGTATAAATACCAACAAGAATGATAATTAACAATTTGGCAAGGTTACCGGATTGCGCATTATACTCCGTTGTAAATTTTTCAAAATCGATATTATTAGCCTTAATATAATCGCGAACTACACTTTGCACAATGTCACTATACCCCTGCTGATAAAATTGTGTATACAGCTTAGAATTGAATGTATCGAATACCGGAAATAAAAAGTAAAAGAAATTGGCCACGAAGAATAAACCCACCAATTTCATGTAGGGCACCTGTATACCTTCTCTGACGTTAGCTGATAACTTACCAGGTGATAATATTATCAACTTAAAGCTTTTCAAGAATTTTCCATCCAGAAATGTAAATGCATTTAAAACGCTTTCTGCCAATCTTTTAAAAGATCTATCTTCTAGTTCAATCACTTTCTCTCCACATGCATTACAATATCTTCCTGTAAAAGAATTTAAACAGTTTTTACACGACCTTAATTGATGGTAGTCAAAATCGTCAGGTCTCTTTTTAAAAATTTGCCTCTTCATTAGCCTAAAGTTACTTAAAGAGCTCAGTTTGTATTGGCAGAAGCTGAAAAGATTTTCTATGATAAAGAGTAACACCTAGTCTCTTTATTGCTTCGCGATGCTGAATGGTGGGATAACCTACATTGGTATGCCACCCATAGCCGGGAAATTGTTCCGATAATTTTGTCATCAACTCATCGCGGTAATTCTTTGCCAACACCGATGCTGCTGCAATCGAAAGATAAGTAGCATCGCCCTTTACCACACACGTGTGGTTTATTTTTCGGTAAGATTTAAACCGGTTTCCATCGATTAATAAAAACTCTGGCTGCACTTCAAGTTTATCCAGCGCCAGGTGCATTGCTTTAAAAGAGGCGTTTAAAATATTGATTTCGTCAATGACCTCATGACTCACTTCGGCAATGGCCCACGCGATGGCATCACGTATTATATCTTCCTGTAAAACCAAACGATCTGCCTTGCTTAATTGCTTTGAGTCGTTAAGCAAATTATGTGTATACTTTTTAGGAAGAATCACTGCTGCAGCCACTACCGGCCCTGCGAGACAACCCCGACCCACTTCATCGCAGCCTGCTTCTACTAAATCTGAGGTGAAAGATGACTTTAACATAATGCAAGTTAATTCACTCTGAATGATTTTTTCTACATTGGAGACTAAAGAAATGATTCCAGATTCTTGATTCTGGATAGCAGAATAAACATATGAGTTATCAAAAATTAGAAGTCTGGCAACTAGCCAAGGAATTAACGATTGAAATCCACCAAATGTCCTTGACTCTTCCGGATTTTGAAAAATATGAGGAAGG